>JBMCUM010000068.1:0-8805 GCA_048622595.1 Planctomycetota bacterium
GCCGAGCACCGCCCCGCCGCGGGTCGCCCGCAGCGAGATGCGGATCGCCCCGGCGGCGTCGTCCAGCGCGTCGATCGCGATCGCGTGCGTCGTCCCGTCGGCCAGCTTGACCGTGACGCGCCCGAACGCCTCGGCGCGGGCGTCGGCGACCGCCGGGGCGGTCTCGTAGGGCTCGATGACGGTCAGGTAGCGGGCCTCGGCGCCGACGGTGCGGAAGCTGACCGACCGCCGCGGCTGGGGGGCGGGCTTCGATCCCGGCGGATTGGTCCCGAGCATAAACTGCCCGCGCTGCGGCCAGACGGAGCGAACGTCCAGCTTCAACACGCCGTCGACGTTCGGCGGATCGTTGCGGAAGTGCTGCTCGAACGCCAGCCGCACCGGCCCGCGGCAGGCGTACCAGTGGCAGTCCGTGATGAAGCGCCCGGCGCCCTGCTCGGCGAACTGCGCATCGGTCCGCAGGAAGGACTTCTCGCCGGCATCGACGCCCGTCAGACCCACCGGGTGGATCATCCAGTCGAACGTGTGCTCCGCCCGGAGCGGCTCGCCGGCGCCGCCGACGGCGTCGGCGACCAGCAGGTACTCGTCGGTCACCAGAAGCACCCGCCGGTGACGGACGGGCTCGGTCCGCTCGCCGTCCGGGCGCACCCAGGGCGCGACGGCCTGGACCGCCGCGGCGCGGAACAGCTCGCCGTCGTGCGTCACCAGCTTGGCGGTCTCGGCGTAGTCCTGGTTGCCCTGGTCCACCAGCACCATGTTGTGGTTCGCCGACGCCTTCAGCCACGCGTTGTGCAGCGGCGCGTCGCGATCCCAGCTCAGGATCGGCTGCGTGCGGTAGAAGCTCCGCCCGTACCGCATGATCGACAGCAGGTCGGTCTGGTCGAAGTGCCCGTGCCCGTGTCCGTGGGACCCGGCCTTGACGACGGCCTGGATCCGCTCGCGCGGCGGGGCGCCGTCGCCGCGGGACCGCAGCACATACAGCCCGGCGTTTTCGGACATCGCCAGGGTCGGGCGCGGCGCCTGCGCCTCGGGTACGGCGTCGACGCCGAACAGCAGCGCCTCGCGACCCCGGCGCCGCCTGGCGATCACCCACGCGTAGCGCGGGTCGCCGAACCGCGCGTAGGCCGGCTCGAAGTGCGGACCCAGCACCACCTCGCGCGACTTGTTGTTTGCGAAGACAACCGGGCGATGGTCGGCCAGGGGGACGAGGCAATCGAACAGGTCGCGCAACGTGCGGAAGTTCCGTCGTCTCGGCCCGCGACTGAGCCGCTTGGGGTCGCCCTCGCCCGCGTCGCGCCGCGGCGCGCCGGCGTGGAGCCCGTAGGAAGGGTGCACGCGGAGGTCGTAGAGGTTGTAGCCCCACGGCTCGCACGCCCGGGCGACGCGCATGCAGAAGCCGGCCACGAGCAGGTGGTACTGCGGGTCCGTCTCGAACCACCACCCGTCGTCCATGATCCCGTGGGCCATCTGCCGCTCGAACCCGCCCGGGCCCCACAGGAACCGATTGAGATAGTTCAGATCCTGCAGCGCCAGAGCGGCCGTCACCGCGGCCGTGACGACCGACAGGTGATGGTTGCCGATCCGCGAGTCGTCCAGGTTGGTCGTCATCTCCCCGTCGAAGGCGTATTCGCTTCGCGCCCACTTCTGCAGGAACAACCGCAGCGTCCGGGCGACCTGGCGCTTCTGGTCTGCGTCGAGCACGTCGGCGTCGGCGAGCAGGTCGTAGAGGATCGCCGCCTGCTGGAAGAGCTGACCCTGCTTGACGGCGTACCGCGACGAGCCGCGGCGGGTCTTCGGGTACCCGCGCCGCGGGTCGGACAGCTTCAGCAGGAAGTCGGCGACCTTGTCGGCGAAGCGGCGCTCGCCGGTCAACTTCCACGCCACGCCGGCATCGAAGGGCACGCGCGAGGTGGGCAGGCCGGCCTCGAAGACATACTTGCCCGACGGGTCGATCTCGGGAACGGTCCAGGCGTCCGCGCTGGCCTCGATGCCCCGAGCGATCGCGCCCGCCCACGGCAGGTCGCGCGCCTTGCGACGGACCTGCTCCCAGCCGGCCTCGTCGTGCAGCAGGTACGGATGTCCCAGCCGACGGGCCGTGGTCAGCTCCACCGCATCGGCCGGGGCGGGCTCGTCGTCCACCCACACCCGCAAACGATGCCGCTCGAAGCCCGCCGGGGGGATCAACCGCGAGACGGTGAACCGGATGCTCCCCTCGGCCGCGGCGCCGGGCGGGAGCTCGAACTGCGCCGGGACCGCCTCGCCGGACATCGCCTCCCCGCCGTGGGGCGCCGCTTCCAGGCGCACGCGCGCGGGCGCCTCACGCCGGTTGCTGACCGAGAGGTGGTACTCGACTGCGTCTCCGGGCTCGGCCGCGCCGGACAAGCGGTCGAACCGCAGCTCGATGCCTTGCACCCGGCGCGTTTCGGGATAGAAGCTGCGCGGCGCGCTGTCATCTACGTAGCTCGTCATGGGATCCTCTCGTGTGGCGCCGTCGCGGGCGACGGCGGCGGTAATTGCTTGGGTCTCGCGGTCGGGATGCTCGTCGTCAGGATGCCGGTCCGGCGACCCACCGCGGGTCGGCGGAGATGACCATGTTCTGCGGGGGCGCGGTCAGGCGCTTCAGCAGGGCGCCCGCGTCGAGCGCCGCCGGCTGCGTGTCGTGCTGGGCGCACATCGCGGCGGCGACGCCCGCGGCCTGGCCGATCTGCCCGAGCAGGCACTGCACGCGGTAGGACGCCATCGCCAGGTGGGTTCCGCTCATGGACTTGCCCACCACCAGCAGGGCGTCCACGTCCCGGGCCACCAGAGCGCGGTAGGGGATACCATAGGGTTTGACCTCGGGATAATCCATCTGCGACCGCCCGGCGCTCCAGATGTCGATGGGTCGCCGGGTGACCAGCACGCTGTCGTCGGGGACGTTCCCGCGGACCAGGTCGCCGGCGGTGATCACTGCCCGGCCCATGACGCGGCGGGTCTCGCGGACGCCGAGCTTCGGCGCCAGGTGCGCCGCCCACCCGTGGGAGCGCAGCTCGTCGAGCTTCGGCGCCATCGCCTCCAGCCCGTCGCGCTGCGCCTCGGCCAGGGCGACCGGGTCGCGCGTGTCGCGACAGTCCACCCGGCAGCCCCAGTGCAGGTAGATCCCGGCGACGCGCCGACCGCTGCTCTGCGGGGTCAGCGATTGGCCTCGATCCGGTCCCACAGGTCGCGCATCTCGGCGCTGCCCCCATAGCTCTTGCGATCCGGGTCCGTCAGGTCCGGGATGTTGCGGTCGGTGACGTAGGAGACGGACTGGTCCGCCCACAGGACGTTGACGCCGTCGCCGTGCGACTCCAGCACGTGCCGGCCGGAACTGAACACGTCAGCGTACACCGGCCAATCCGACGACAGCGCCCACAGCGGGCGCCCGGAGTACGGGCCGTGCTGACCGTCGTCGGGGAACTCGGCCTTGTTGTAGCGGGTCCGCAGGCGGACCTTGTGACCCAGGCGGGGCGAGTCGTAGGCCCCCCAGGGGCCAGGTCCGTCGGTCTGGGATCTCAGCTCGCAGGCCTCGGTGTAGTTGTAGGTCGGGCAGATGACGATCCTATCGTTGCGGAGCGTGCCGATGACCTCGTCGGCCAGCAGCAGGCCTAGGTTGACCGGCTCGTCCACGTGGTCCGGAGCGCCCCACAAGCGACCGGCGCCATTCTGGTACATGACGTACGTCATGGAGGGCCAATTCCAGAACTCTCCGGTGTGAGGCAGGCGTTTGTCGTGTTCCTGGGCCCAGGTGATCAGCCCGCCGCCGATGTGGTGCTCGCCCGCGGCGCACGCCGTCCGCAGGGCCAGATACTTCGCCCGGTCCAGCGTGGGCAGCAGAATCGCGATCAGCAGCACGAGGATCGCGATGACCACCAGGAGTTCGATGATCGTAAACGCCTCTGCCCGCCCGCCGACCGGAAAGCGGCTGCCGCCGCGGCAGGACCGGGCACGTGATGGGCCGGTACCAGTCATCCCGTCAACTTCTTGGGTAGGTGACGACAGCGGCGCCGTCCCACTCGCCCCCACCCGTAGACCGGGCAAACGCCGCTCCGCCGTCGCCTGTGAGGATACACCATTCGCCTCATCGTCGGCAAGCACGATCCCACAGCGCAGTGGGCTATTTCGACCCCTCTCATCGTCCCGGGGTGCGTCAGATGACCACCTCGGGCCGGGCCAGGGCAGTGTCGGGAATGCGCCACTTCTCCGTTGTCGGCTCGTCCGGCGGGTCGGCGCGGTAGCACCGGTGCAGCATGGAGACGTGCGCGGACTTCTCGGCGTATCGCGCGGCCACGCGGTCGGGTTCCCAGCCGCGCTCGAGCAGCTCGCCGAGGCGCCGCACCTGGTCCGGTCGGTCGCCCGCGCGGTCGGTCAGCTCGTCGGGGTCGGCGTCGAGGTCGAAGAGCTGGTCGGGCATCTCGTCGTGGTCGTACCGGGTCAGCTTCCACCGCCCGGCGCGGACCATCCGGGCCGCGACCGCCTGCCGCCGGAAGTACTGCACCCACTCGCACAGCACGCACCGGTCGTCCAGCCGCGTCCGCCCGCGCAGCGCGCCGAGCAGACTGACACCGTCCTGCGCCGGCGGCGCCTGCGCCCCGCCCAGCTCGCACAGCGTCGGGGCGATGTCCAGGATCGAGGTCGGCTCACGGACGCGCGCGCCGGCGGGAATGCCCGCCCCGGCGAAGACCAGCGGGATCCGCGCCGAGCCCTCGTAGAAGGTCTGCTTTCCGAAGATCCCGTGCTCCCCGCACGTGTCGCCGTGGTCGGAGCCGTAGACGAACACGCCCTGGCGCCCGCTGCGATCGAGGTGCTCCTGCCAAAGCTGGCGGATCGTCCCCACGTGGCGGTCCTGCTCGGTGATCATGCCGAAATACGCCGCCCGGGCGGCCAGCATGATCTCCGTGCTTACCGGCTCCTCTTGCCCGTCCCAGCAGCAGCGGCGCGTCCGCTGGCGCTTGGCGTCGAGCATCGGGTTGGGGTCGCGCCCCTCCGGGTCCCAGGACGGCGGTGCCGCCACGCCGTCGCGATACATCTCGAACAGCTCGGGCGGGGCGACATAGGAGAAGTGCGGCCCGTAGGTCCCGACCACGATGCACTGGGGCTTGTCGTGCCGGCGGCGGAGGTAGTCCGTCGCGGCGCGGATGACCGCCCGGTCGTACTCCAGCACGGGCGACGTGCCCGCACCGACCAGGTCCGCGCAGCCGCCCATCCCGAACGTCCGGCCGAAGACGCCGCCGTCGGCGATCCCGCCGGTGTACATGGAGGTGATGTCGCCGAAGACCCGGCGGGTGAACCCGTGGCGCTGGTCGGCGCCCTTGAAGTGCATCCGCCCGCAGAGCACGGTCTGGTAACCCTCGGCGGCGAGGGCGTGAAGGAACGTCGCCTGGTCGCTGGGGATGATGTGGTGGTTGTCATAGACGTTGTTATGCGACGGGAGTTGACCGGTCAGCAGCCCGGCGCGGGCGGGGACGCACAGCGGACAACTCGTGTACGCCGTCTCGCACGCCACGCCCTCGCCGGCGAGGCGGTCCAGGTTCGGCGTCTGGACGACGGGGTGACCGGCGTACCCGGCGCACAGGCCGTGGTGCTGGTCCGAGAAATACAGCAGGATATCGGGTCTCGACTCGGACACGCGGAGCTCCTCAGCTTGCTGTTTGGTCGCGGTCGGCCTGGGCGGCGAGCTGCAGGAACTCGCCCGGGAGCAGGACGGTATACCTGTCGTCGTCCAGCCGGCGGATGGTCTCGGCGACGCCCTCGAGGCCCATCGCGTAGCAGTTGACGTGGACGGGGACGAAGCACGGGACCCCTTCCACGGCGCACCGTCGGTCGATGTCCCGCAGCGTCTGGTCGGGCTTGGCGGCGAGGACCTTGCACGGGAAGTAGGGGCGGTCCTCGATGACGCGGTGCTGCTCGTGGGGGATGTTATGCCAGCCCTGGAAGAACCCCCGGCTGGTGGGCATGTGCGTGCAGTAGTCGCGGATCAGCCCGTCGTCCATGAAGTCCACGCCGTAGGTGCCCGGTTCGTTGTCGGCGTTGATGACCCACACGTCCCTGCCGGCCAGGCGACGCGCGATCCGCCCGCCGGGCAGCCAGTCCAGCACCCGGTTGATCGGCCACATGGCGCGCAGGTCCAGCGACGACATCAGCTCGTCGCTCCGCCGGACGTACTCGATGCGCGACGCGCGGGCGTCCGCGACGTCGCCGCGCGCGCAGGCCCAGCGGGACAGGTAGTTGTACCCCAGTCCGCTGGGCCCGCACAGCAGCTCGTCCTGATCGGTGAGCGTCCTGTAGAAGTACTCCAGCATCGCGGGCCCGAACGTCAGCATCTGCGGCGGGATCGCCCAGCCGAAGGGGAACTCGCCCCGCTGCGGGCGGGTCCACTGGCGCTTCTGCAGGTCGACCATCGAGTGCGGCGCGTCGCCGTCGGAGAACACGAAGGTCAGGTAGCACCGGTCGGACTGCAGCGCGGGCGGGTTGCACGCGACCTTCTGCTTGAACGTCCCCTTGGCCGGGACGTGCTGGTGGAAGGAGAAGTTCAGATTGCGCGTCATGCAGAACGGGACCATCCCGTACGTGCTGGCGAAGTGCACGTGGGCGCACTCGCCGTCGTCGCGCTGATGCCAGCCCAGCACGTGGGCATACAGCGGGCTCCGGGCGTACAGCTCGCCGAGCAGCTCACGCTCCCCGCATCGCGTGACCGGGTTCGTCGTCAGGCGGAAGCTGAACCCGCGACGGGCCACGATCCAGTCCACGATGTCGATGTTGTCACTCTCCCGTGGCCAGTAGTTCGCGTGCAGCAGCTCGGGCGCGGTTCCGGGGCGCAGGTGGGCGACGGCCCACACCATCGCCTCCAGGCGCGTCGCGAATTGCGGAACCGGCAGCGGGTCGACCGTCAGCCCGGCGGCCTGGACGGTCCGGACCTGGTCGCCGGTGACCAGCACGCGGTCGTGGAGTCCCGCCAGCGTGACCGCCAGCGGGATCTCCCAGTCGGCGTCCTGCCGTCCCAGGACGTATGCGCCGCCGACGTCCGGCCCGAAGCGCTCCAGCGCGGTCGCCAGGTCGGCCTGTTCCGGTTCGAGGCCGTAGTTGCCGTACCACTCGACCCAGTGCCCGTCGGTCTCCTCGTCGCCGAGCAGATACAGGCGCGGGGCGTGGCGGTTGGCCAGTCCGGCCAGCGTCACGTACAGAAGGCGTTCGTGGCGCGCGGGGATCGATTTCAGCAGCAGGTAGGTGTCGCTCACGCTTCAAGTCTCCGTGTTCGGGGGGGTCCCGGCCAGGTCTCGCGTCGGCGGGGCGATGTTCTCGGACAGCGATTCGATGACGCGGCGCTGCATCCGCCGGACGTGCTCCTGCCGGTCGGGGTCGCCGGCGAGGTCGTCCAGCTCCTGCGGGTCGTTGCGCCGGTCGTAGAGCTCGTCGTCGCCGTCGCGACGATGGATGAACTTCCAGTCGCGGTCGCAGACCATCTTCCAGTCCCCCATCTCGCTGTACGCCCACGAGCGGTGGTCGTCGACGCGCCCGGCGACGTAGCCCCACCACGACCGACCGGGCGAGCCTGGAAGCAACTCGTAGGGCGCCCCGGCGACACCGGCGGCCTCGAGGATCGCGCACGGAAGGTCGATCGACTCGGCCGGGGCGTCCAGCCGCACTCCGCCCGGGACGCGACCCGGGTATCGCACCAGGACCGGCGTCCGGGCCGAGGCGTCGTAGGGCTGGTGTTTGCCCAGGCGCCCGCGGGCGCCCATCATGTCGCCGTGGTCGGTCCCGAAGATCACCACCGTATCTTCGGCGAGTCCGCGCCGCTCGAGCACGTCCAGCAGGTCGCCGATCTCGTCGTCGCACTGCTCGATCAGCGCGCAGTACCGGGCGCGGACCGTCCGGTAGCGGCGCGCGTCCTCCGGATCGTCCACGCCCGCCGGGGCGGGCATGTCCTCCGGGCGGTACCGGTCCGCATACGGACGGACCGGATCGTACGGAAAATGCGGGCCGCAGAACGACGCGTGCAGAAAGAAGGGCCTCTCGTCGGCGTAACCCTCCAGCCACGCGCGAAGGTGGCGCCCGATGACGCCGTCCATGCTGTCCTCGCGGTCGAAGGGCAGCGGTTCGGTGTGCGACTGGCCCAGCTCTTCGAGGCGCCGTCGGTAGGCGTCCAGCAGTCCGCGCTGCGCCAGGTGCCGCGTGTACGCGCAGTCGAACCACTTGACCAGCGACTTTCCGCTCATCTCGGTGACGTCATCGAAACCGCGCGCCCGCGTCTCGTCGGCGACGCCGGCCAGGTCCAGCCGCGGCAAGCCGTTATGCGAGTGCAGCTTGCCGATGATCGCGGTGTGGTACCCGGCGTGCTGGAGCAGGTGGGCCATGCTGCGCAGGTGGGTCGGCCAGCGGTCGTCGAACGGGCCCCAGGCGCCGGTGGCCTGACTGGCGCGGAGCCCGTACAGCCAGGTGAAGCGCGTCGGGACGCACAGGGGACAGGAGCTGTACGCGTTGGTCAGCGTGGTGCCCTCGTCCGCGAGGCGGGCCAGGTTCGGCGTCCGCAGCGACGGAACCGCACCGCCCTGGAAGAAGTCGAAGCGATGCTGGTCGTCGGTAATCAGCAGGATGTTCGGCGAGGCGGGCATCAGGCCGGGGCCTTACTACCGGGCGAGCCGGCACGCCGTGTATACACGGACGCGCCGACAGGTGCAACCCGCCGACCGCCGCCGCCGCGACGGGCTCAGGCGTCGCGGTGCAGCGCCGGGTCGCGACACAGCCGCTCGGCGGTCGCTTCCGGCGACTCGTCCGGCGCCAGGTCGA
>JBMCUM010000069.1:0-8781 GCA_048622595.1 Planctomycetota bacterium
CGTCGAGCCCGAACGTCTCGGATGCAACGTCGGGGCGGGGCTGATCTGCACGGATCTGGACGAGCTGGGCATGGCCGTCAACACGGCCGTGGTCGACGGGAAGTTCGACCTGAAGACATGGGGCGAGCAGGGCATCGAGAATCTCACGCCCCTGTGGCTGCTGAAGTACCTGCCGAACATGCTGGCGTGCCACGTGACGATCATCCACGGCTGCGAGGGGCCCAGCAACAACATCACGTGCGGCGACGCCTCGGCGCACCTGAGCGTCGGCGAATCGGCGGGGTGGATCGCCCGCGGCGAGGCGGACGTGGTCATCGCCGGCGGGGCCGAGAGCAAGCTCAACCCCATGGGCGTGCTGCGCCAGTCGCTTCTGGGTCGCCTGCGGACGGGCGCCAACGACACGCCCGAGACGGCCTGCCGCCCCTTCGACGCCGACGCCGCGGGCACAGTCGTCGGCGAGGGCGGCGGGTTGCTGGTCCTCGAGGACGCCGACCGCGCCGAGCGCCGCGGTGTCCAGCCGTACGCGGAGCTGGCCGGCTTCGCCGCCGCGTGCGACCCCGAGGGCATCGACGTGACGCGCCCGAACGTCGGGTCGTTGGACATGGCGGTCCGCAAGGCGCTGGCGGCGGCCGGCGCCGGACCGGACGACGTGGACGCCATCATCTGTCAGGGAAGCGGCGTTCCCGGCGAGGACCGCCTCGAGGCCGAGGCGTGGGCCGCGGCGCTGGGCGAGACGGCGCGGCGCGCCCCGGCCTTTGCCCTGAGCGGCGCGACCGGGACGCTGTTTGCCGGGACGGGCGGGGCGGCGCTGGCCGCCGCGGCCGTGGCGGTCCGGCGGGGCGTGGTCCCGCCGACCGTGAACTTCTCGCGTCCGGGCGAGGGCGTGATGCTGAACCTCAGCGGCGCGGCCCGACGGGGCGAGCTCAACTGCGTCGTGACGGGCGCGTACTCCATCGGCGGACAGAGCGCCGCGTGTGTTTTGAAGAGGGCTGAGGGCTGAGGACTGAGGGCTGAGGATAAAACAGATCCTAGGTCTTAGGTCTTACTATGGGGAGCAGGGTACATTGAACATCCGAAGACGCTGACAAGCTCCGGAAAGCCGTCGTCTCGCCCTGGACCTGTTCAATATACTTTGCTCCCGGTAGTAGGTTCGGGTGATGAAACGGCAACGCCTCCCGATAGCGTTCGGTGGGGTTGAAGGATGCAAAACCACCCCGCGCAGCGCGGTGCGTGGGCGTTGCGAAACGCTGAAAGCTGATCGCTGAGAAATGAAACGCGTAGTCATAACCGGGATGGGAACGGTCAACCCGCTGGCCCACGACGTGGAGAGCACGTGGCAGGCCGTGCTGGCCGGACGCAGCGGCGTTGCGCCGAACGAGCTGTTCGACGCCAGCACGTTCCCGGCGACGTTCTGCGCGCAGGTGAAGGACTACGACTTCGCCGCCCAGGTTCCCGACTCCGAGCGGCATGCCCACGCCGGGCGCCACTGCCGGTTCGCCCTCGGCGCCGGCGTGCAGGCGTGGCGCCAGGCGCGCCTGGAGCGCTGCGATGCGCTCAGCCCGGAGCGTCTGGGCATCTACCTCGGCAGCGGCGAGGGCTCCCTGGACTTCGACAATTTCACCTCCCTGCTGGTCGACGCCTGGGACGACGGGCGCGTCGACACCGCCAAATGGGCTGAGCTGGCCTTCCAGCGCATGGACATGTGGCGGGAGATCGAGCAGGAGGCCAACATGGTCTGCGCTCACCTGGCGGCGGAGTTCGGCGCGCGGGGCCCGGCGTTCAACGTCCTGACGGCGTGCGCCGCCAGCACGCAGGCGATGGGCGAGGCCACGTGGCTCATCCGCCGCGGGCAGTGCGACGCGGTGGTCACCGGCGGCGCCCACAGCATGATTCACCCGCTGGGCAAGAGCGGGTTCCTTCGCCTGACGGCGCTGTCCACGCGGAACGACGAGATCGCCAGCGCCTCGCGCCCATTCGACCTGACCCGCGACGGGTTCGTCCTGGGCGAGGGCGCCAGCGTGTTGATCTTCGAGGACTACGAGTTCGCCCGGGCACGCGGGGCGGACATTCTGGCCGAAGTCGTCGGCTACGGGGCAAGTGCCGACGCGTACCGCATCACCGACCAGGACCCCGAGGGCGACGGGGCCGCGTCGGCGATGACCGCCGCCCTCGCCGATGCGCAGCTGCGCCCGGACGACATCGACTACATCTCCGCCCACGGGACCGCCACCAGGCAGAACGACGAGGTCGAGACCCGCGCGGTCAAGCGGGCGTTCGGCGAGCGGGCCTACAAGGTGCCCGTCTCGTCGCTCAAGAGCATGACGGGGCACCTGATCGCCGCGGCCGGCGCCACCGAACTGGTCACCTGCGTCCTGGCGATCCGCGACGGGATGATCCCCCCGACGATCAACTACCGCACGCCGGACCCTGCCTGCGACCTGGACTACGTCCCCAACGAGCCCCGTCCGGCCGAGCTGAAAACCGTCATGTCCAACAGCTTCGGGTTCGGCGGGCAGAACAACACGCTGATCATCCGTCGCCCGGAGTAGCCCGACGCCGGGGCGCGGGTCTCACGGGCTCAGGCCGCGGACCGTGCGGAGCAGCTCGAGCAGATCATTTGTGCTGACGTAGCCGGTGCGGCGGATCGTCTCGCCGCCGGTCCGCAGCAGCAGCGTGGGCAGTTCGTCTATCTCGTGGGCCCTGGCGATGTGAAGCGCCTTGGGTCTGGCGTCGTTCAGCGCCACATGCACCTTCCGCACCCCCATTTCGTCGATCGCGTCACGGACGTCCGGCGAGGCAAACGTCGTGTACGCCATGCGACGTGCCGCCCCGCCGGAGGGTTCGGTCGTGAACAGCGCCAGCACGGGCGATTCCGCCGTCGCGGTCGGTAGCGAGCCGCTCGGGTCGCGCTGCACCCTCCAGCCGGACCAGTCCGGCTCGAGGAACTGCGTGCGGAAGGGAAGCTGTCCGATGAGGTTCTCGCTGCGTTTGCACTCCCGTCCTTGATCGGAAAGGATGAGCATGGTGGGCAGGTGCTCGATGCCGAACCGCTCAGCCGTCGGCGAGTCGAGGTCGATATCCGCCACGACGCGAATGAGCTGCGCCGCCTGTATGGCGTCGCGGTTCCGCTTCCGCGACAGGGCAGTGCGCCACTGCTCGCGCACGGTTGTCGAGCTGGTGGTGTGCACGAAATACGCCAGGACGGGGCGCTTCTGTCGGCGCGCCTGCTCCAGCGCAGCGTCGATGTCGCGCCGCCACTCGGGGAAGCTCTTGCCCCTGATCTGCACGAGGTACACGGCGACCGCCCCGGTCACGATGGCAAGAATCAGCCCGTACCTGACCCACCTGGACCGGGACGACCCGCCCCGGCTTTCGGTCGCGGCGGGCCCGGGTGCGGGGGGCGCCTCGCCGGGGGCGTCCTGCGGGGCCGAATCGGGCTTGTCCGACTGTTCCGGCGGCGGATTCATGGCGTCTCCCGACTGCGGGCGGTATGCGTGAGCTATCGGCGGCGTCGTCCGACGCGCCTTGAGAGTTTATCGCCCGGCGCGTCGGAATCCAACGCTGCGCGTTCGGGACTGAGGGTGCGGTTCGCTGCTCAGGCGCCGCCGGGCGAGGCGGCCAGCGGCGGGCGGAGCGGCTCGCGCCCGGAGATGGTCTCGTACATGTGCGCGGCGCGGAGGACGGTCTCCTCGCCCATCGCCGGGCCGATGAGCTGCATCCCGATCGGCAGGTTGGCCTCGCTGATCCCGGCGGGCAGGGACAGGCCCGGGAGTCCGGCGAGATTGAGCGAGCTGGTGTAGATGTCCTGGAGGTACATCGCCATGGGGTCGTCGAGCTTCTCGCCCAGCGGGAAGGCGACCGACGGCGTCACCGGGCACAGCAGCACGTCGCAGACCTCGAACGCCCGCTGGAAGTCCTGCGCGATCAGCCGACGGACCTTCAGCGCCTTGTTGTAGTAGGCGTCGTAGTACCCGGCAGAGAGGGTGTACGTTCCCAGCATCACGCGGCGTTTGACCTCTTCGCCGAAGCCCTCGGCCCGGGTGCGGCAGAGCATCTCCACGATGTCCCTTCCGGTGTGGTCCGTGCGATGCCCGTACTGCACGCCGTCGTACCGGGCGAGGTTGCTCGACGCCTCGGCCATGCAGACGATGTAGTAGCACGAGACGGCGTAGCTGCTCAGCGCGCCGTCGTCGGCGACGTCGATGCGGCTGTGGGGCAGCGAGACGTCCACGAGCTCGGCGCCGGCGTGCTCGTACGCCTCGGCGGCGCCGCGCAGGGTCGCGGCGATCTCGGGATCCAGCGCGTCGGTGAACCACTCGCCCGGCAGGCCGATGCGCAGCGGCTCGACGGGCGTTGCGACGGTCGCGGCGTAGTCCGGGACCGGGCGGTCGATGGACGTCGAGTCCCGCGGGTCGTGCCCGGCGATGACGCCGGTCAGCAGCGCCGCGTCCCGCGCGTCTCGCGTCAGCGGGCCGATCTGGTCCAGACTCGAACCGAACGCCACCAGTCCGTATCGGCTGACGCGCCCGTAGGTGGGCTTCAAGCCAACCACGCCGCACAGCGCCGCCGGCTGGCGGATCGAGCCGCCCGTGTCGCTTCCCAGCGCGGCCGGGCACTGGCGCGAGGCCACCGCCGCCGCCGACCCGCCGGATGATCCGCCCGGGACGCGCGACGCGTCCCACGGGTTGCGCGTCGGCGCCACCGCGCTGTGCTCGGTCGACGAGCCCATGGCGAACTCGTCCATGTTCGTCTTGCCGAGGATCACCGCGCCGGCGGCCTCGAGCCGCTCGACGGCCGTGGCGGTGTACGGCGCGCGGAACTCGGCCAGCATCCGCGAGGCGCAGGTGGTCCGCCCCCAGGAGGTGCACATGTTGTCCTTGACGGCCACGGGCACGCCCGCGAGGGCGCCGACGTCCTCGCCGCGCGCCAGTCGCTCGTCGATCCGCCGCGCCCGGTCGGTCGCGCGGTCCGCGAGCACCTCGTTGAAGGCGCGAAGCCGCCCGTCCGTCCGTTCGATGGCGTCGAGGCAGGCGCGCGTCGCCTCGACGGCAGAGACCTGCCCCGCCGCGATCGCGTCGCGAAGCTGCGCCGCCGTCATGTCAACGAGGTCGCTCACGCCGGGCTCCGGTTACTGGCTCTGCCCGATGACGCGGGGCACGCTGAACAGGTCGCCGTCACGCGCTGGGGCGTTGGCCAGGGCCTCGTCCGGGCTCAGCGAGGTGCCCGGGGCGTCCTCGGCCAGGACGTTCGTCAGCTCCACCGCATGCGCCATCGGCTCGACCTGCGCCGTGTCCAGTTCCTGGAGCTTGTCGAAATGCGCCAGGATGTCGCCGAGCTGCCGGGAGAGGGTGGCGATCTCCGCATCAGTCAGGGCGATGCGGCTGAGCTTGGCGATGCGTCGGACCCGTTGCGCGTCGATCGTCTCTTCCATGGCGTCGCCTCCGTCGGACCGCCCCATCATCCCCGCCGAACGGGCGTGCGTCAACGCCGGTACGGGCTGGAGCCATTTGCGATGTGGCCTTTATCCGTAGCGCGGGCGAGACGTCCGCGCTACGAACATCGCAAATGGCTCGGTCTACATCCGCCCGGCCGCGGCGGCGAAGGCGTCCTCGGCCGCGGCGAGCGTCCGGACGACGTCCTGTTCGTCGTGGGCGGTGGAGACGAACATGGCCTCCATCGCGCTGGGGGCGAGGTAGACGCCCGCGTCCAGCATGGCCCCGAACCAGGCGGCGTACGCGTCCATGCTGGCCGCCTCGGCGTCGTCGTAGTTCGCCACGGGCGGCGGGCGGAAGAAGCAGCTCATCATGCTGCCGGCGCGCTGGATGCAGACGCGGTCGGCCAGGCCCGCGGCGGCGGCGGCCTCGCCCAGCCCCCGCGCCAGCGACGCCGACGTCGTCTCCAGGCGGTCGTAGGCGTCGCCGTCTGCAAGCGCCTGCAGTGTCGCCAACCCGGCGGCCATCGCCAGCGGGTTGCCCGACAGCGTCCCCGCCTGGTACACCGGTCCGACCGGCGCCAGCAGGTCCATCGTCTCGGCCGGACCGCCGACGGCGCCAACGGGCAGCCCGCCGCCGATCACCTTGCCCAGGACGGTCAGATCGGGCGCGACGCCGTAGAGCTCCTGCGCCACGCCGGGCGCGACGCGGAAGCCGGTCATCACCTCGTCGAAAATCAGCATCGCCCCGGCGTCGTCGCAGGCGGACCGGAGCCCCTGGAGGTACCCTTCGCCCGGCGGGACGACGCCCATGTTGCCCGCCACCGGCTCGACCAGCACGCAGGCGACGTCTCCGGAGTGGGCCTGCAGCGCGGTTCGCACGGCGTCGGCGTCGTTGTAGGGTACGACGAGCGTATCGCCGGCAGCGCCGGGCGGTACCCCGGGGCTCGACGGGACGCCCAGCGTGGCGGCGCCGCTTCCGGCCGAGACCAGCAGCGCGTCGCCGTGCCCGTGGTAGCCCCCGGCGCACTTGATGATCTTCTCGCGGCCGGTGGCGCCGCGCGCCAGACGGACGGCTGTCATCGCCCCCTCCGTCCCGCTGGAGACGAAGCGGACCTTCTCGACGGACGGGACCGCGGCGACGACGGCCTCGGCGAGGTGCGTCTCGGCCTCGGTCGGCGCGCCGTAGCTCGTGCCGTGGCGAGCGGCCTTCGTCACGGCCGTGACCACCTGCTCCGGGGTGTGGCCCAGGATTGCCGCGCCGTAGCTGCCCACGTAATCGATGTACGTGTTCCCGTCGACGTCCGTGATGCTGCTTCCCGAGGCGCGGGCGATGACCGGCGGCGTGCTACCCACCGCGTTGAAGGCGCGGACGGGCGAGTTGACCCCCCCGACGAGCACGGCGGCGGCGCGGGCGAAGGCGGCGTCGGACTTCTTCGTGCGTCGCTGCATGGGAACCGGTTCGCGGCGCTACGGCGCGTACTCGGCGACGGCCTGCGCCCGCGCCTCGGCCCACTTGTCGCGGATGGATTCCGCCGTTTCGCCCGCCTGGCCGACCCGTCCGACGAGCCGCTCACCCGCCCGCGCAAGCTGCTCGTAGTAGCCGACCATCTGCTGGACGGTCGCCATCTCCGCGTTGCTGGGGACCAGCACCTCCGGGTCGATCTTCCACACGCGGCGCTGCATCGGCGCCTCGGGCCGGGTGTCGGTTGCCACCGTCACCCGCCCCTGGACGAGTTGCAGTTCGGTCCCGTCGAGCGAGGCGATCGCCGCGCCGCGCCGCTGCCCGGCGGCGACCTCGACCGTCTCCACCCAGGACGGCTCGGAGAGGCGCTGCAGCAGCGTCGGGGCGGCGGCCTCGGCCTGCGACCCGTACGCCTCGGCCATCTTGCGGTTCAGCTCGGTCTGGGCGGCGTAGGCGTCGTACATCGCCGAAAGGACGCGCCGCTGACGGTCGTTGGCCTCGAAGCAGCCCAGGAATGCCTCGCGGTCCGCGTCGCGCAGCGCCGCGTGAAGCTGACGCAACGGACGGCGGGCGCCCTTGAGCTTGTCGCCGGCCTTGTCCTTGTCGTCCGTCTCCTGCCCGGCCGGCTCGTCCTCCCCGCAGCCGCACAGCAGGCACGCCGCCGCCAGCAGGGCACACAGCATCAGGGATGCTCGTCTCACGCGCGGTTCCTTTCTACCCGCCCCGGATCGTCTCCGCGGGGCATTGTAAACCGCAGGGTCGCGATTACAAGTGCGCCGCGGGCTCGATGCGCCCGGCGCATGGTCGGCGCGGAGGCGCGGGGCTGGCTACTTGACGACCAGGTTCACCAGCCGCCCGGGCACGACGATCCTCTTGACGATGTTCCCGCCCTCGACTGCGGCGGCGACCTTCTCGTCGTCCAGCGCCGCGCGGACGACCGCGTCCTCGTCCGCGTCGGCGGGAACGCTCACCCGCCCGCGGACCTTGCCGTTGACCTGCACGGCCAGCTCGACCGTCTCGGCGGCGATCAACGCCTCGTCATACGCCGGCCAGGGCGCGTAGGCGAGCGACTCGGCGTGTCCCAGCTTTTCCCACAACTCCTCAGCGAGGTGCGGGGCGAAGGGCGCCAGGACCAGCACGAACCGCTCGGTCTGGTCGCGGCCGATCGCGCCGGCCTTGTTGACGGCGTTGACGAACTCCATCATTGCGGCGATGGCGGTGTTGAACTTCATCGCCTCGATGTCGGCGCCGACCTTCCTGATGAGCTTGTGCAGGTCGCGCTCGAGCGCGTCGGCGCCCTTTTCGGCGAGCATGGGGGCATGATCATCGTCCCCGGCGACGATCCGCCAGACCCGTCGGCAGAAGCGGTGCACGCCGGGCACGTCCTGGGTGTTCCACGGCTTGGAGGCGTCCAGCGGGCCCATGAACATCTCGTACAGGCGGAACGTGTCGGCCCCGTACTCGGCGATCACGTCGTCCGGGTTGACCACGTTCTTGAGGGACTTGGACATCTTCTCCACGGTCTCGGACAGCTTCTCGCCCGTCTGCCGGTGGCGGGGCCCGTCGTCTCGCTGCTCGACGTCCTCGTAGGCGACGGGCACGCCGCGCCCGTCGCGGTAGGCGAAGCTGCGGATCATGCCCTGGTTGTAGAGCTTGGCGAACGGTTCGGGCGTCGAGACGTGTCCCAGGTCGTAAAGCACCTTGTGCCAGAACCGCGCGTACAGCAGGTGCAGCACCGCGTGCTCGGCGCCGCCCACGTACAGGTCCACGCCGTCCGGCGCCATCCAGTACCGCTCGGCGGGCGGGTCGCAGAAGCGTTCGGCGTTGCGCGGGTCGCAGAAGCGCAGGTAGTACCAGCAGCTCCCCGCCCACTGGGGCATGGTGT
>JBMCUM010000070.1:0-8705 GCA_048622595.1 Planctomycetota bacterium
GGGGGGGGGGGGGGGGGGTGGATTATCGGCGGGATGGGGCGGCGAATCAAGCGCGGCGGCCAGGCGGCCCCGCGGCGGATTGGCCCGGCGTTTCGCATCGGTTACACTGAGGCAATGCGGCAACTTACGCAGCCCTGGTGGATTGCCAAAGCGGTGGGCTGGGAAAACGTCCCCCGCCGACTGCTGCAGGCGGTGCGCCGCAGGAGCGGTCTGCTGCGGCGTCGGCTGGCGCCGGAGCGCTTCTCAAACGCGGCATTCCGCCGTGGCGGCGGAGCCGTGCCCGACCGGCAGCCCGCGCTGTGGCGCCAACGCCGTGAGCGGTTCCTTGCGATTCCCACGCGCGACCGGCTCCGCGGCGCCGTCGACGACGACGCCTGGGCCCGCCACGTCGACGCCGTGTGCGACCGCGCGCTGGGCGGGGAGTCGCTGTACTTCAGCCACTGGTACGCGCGGACCGGCTGGCCGCCCGAGTTCAACCGCGACCCCGTCCACGAGCGTCGCTGGGCGGTGGGCGATCACTGGCTGGACGCGCTGGACCTGCTCGCCGGAGCGTCAGACGTGAAGTTCGTCTGGGAGCCCTCGCGGCTGGGTCTGGCGTGGTACTTCGCGCGCGCCTACGCCCGGTCGGGCGCGGACGCACGCGCCGAGGCCTTCTGGACCGTGCTCGACGCGTGGGTCGAGCAGAACCCCCCCGAGCGGTCGATCGCGTGGGCGTGCGGTCAGGAGATGACGTTCCGCCTGATGGCGGCGCTGTTCGGCGCCGCCGCGACGCTCGACAGCCCGGCGGCGACGCCCGAGCGGCTGGAGCGGCTGGCCCGCCTGGCGTGGCAGACGGGGCGGCACGTCTCGATCAACATTAACCAGGCGCGGATGCAGGGAAACAATCACGCGCTCAGCGAGGCCGTCGGGCTGTGGACCGTCGGGCTGTTGTTCCCCGAGCTCCGCGACGCGGCGCGGTGGCAACGGCGCGGCGCGGACGTCCTCGCCGCGGAAGTCGCCCGACAGGTGTACGCCGACGGTTCCTACGTTCAGCACAGCACGAACTACCACCGGGTGATGATGGACGACCTGCTGTGGGCGACAGGCCTGGCGCGCGCCGGCGACGTCGCCCTGCCGGCCGCCGTTCGCGACCGCCTCGACCGGGCCACCAACTGGCTGGGCGAGATGATGGACCCGGCCTCCGGACGGGTGCCGAACTACGGCGCCAACGACGGGGCGAACGTGCTGCCCCTTGCGTGCTGCGACTACCTCGACTACCGCCCGACCCTGCAGGCCGCGTCCGTGCTGCTCCACGACCGGCGCGCCGTCGAGTCCGGCCCGTGGGACGAGAAAGCCCTGTGGCTGACCGGCGGGACCGGCTCGAGCGGCGCGGTGCGGCGCCCCGCGCGCGAGCGGTTGTGGACCGCGCCCCAGGGCGGATACCACGTCCTCCGCGCCGACGACTCCTGGGCCATGACCCGCTGCCACACCTACCGCCACCGCCCGTCCCACGCCGACATGCTCCACGTGGACCTGTGGCGCAGGGGGCGCAACGTCCTCCGCGACGCCGGAACCTACATGTACAACTGCGACCAGCCGTGGAAGGGCTACTTCCCCTCCACCGCCGCCCACAATACCGTCGAGGTCAACCGCGACAGCCAGATGACAAAAGGTCCGCGGTTCCTCTGGTTCCACTGGTCGCGCGGGCGGGTCGTGTTCCGCGGCGACTCGCCGGACGGCCGCGCCGGCTGCGTCATCGGCGAGCACGACGGATACCGGCGTGAGCACGGCGTGACGCACCGGCGCACGGTCTGTCGCTTCGACGAGACGTACCTGATCATCGACCGTCTCCAAGGCAGCGGGCGGGGCGTGCTGGGGCTGCGGTGGCGGCTTGTCCCCGCCGAATGGACCGGCGACGGGGCCGGGTGGACCGCGGACATCGACGGCGAGCCGCTGACGATTCGTCTCGCCCCGGCCGGGCGCACCACGCCCCGGCTGGTCCGCGGCGAGCGGCGCGACGGGAGCGTCGAGGGCTTCGAGTCGCTCTATTACGGATGCAGGTCGGCGGTGCCCACCGTGGTGTGCACGGGTGCGGCGGTCTTGCCGGCGACGCTGGTCACGGGCGTCTGGGCCGGC
Organism: Planctomycetota bacterium; assembly: GCA_048622595.1. Lineage (GTDB taxonomy): Bacteria > Planctomycetota > Phycisphaerae > SM23-33 > SM23-33 > JAGXKT01. Next base: position 2,116 of record JBMCUM010000070.1, read on the forward strand.
GCGCCGCCTGCGGACCTGCCCGTCCCGCCGGACTGGGGCGCGGATGTGGCGCGGTCGATCGCGGAGGCGTGGGAGCGGCTCGGCGCCGCCCAAGCCGCCGGACGGGAAGCGTAGACGATGTACGAAGACCTCCTCCACCGCCGGGAAGTTCCTTGCGAGCCCTCGCGGGGCGCGCGGGAGCGGGTCAAGGCGCTGCTGACGCGCCTGGGTCTGGAACGTCCGGCACGCTGGATGCACCGCCGCCTGCGGCGGTGAGCTGCAGTCGGCAAGGCCTGTGCTATGCAAAGCCCGATCCGCAACCGAAGCGACCGTCCAGCCGCGTTCGTGACCTACGGCTGGTGTCGCACGGCTTACGCCGTCGTCCGCTCGCTGGCGCGTCGCGGCGTCCGCGTGCACGTCGGCGACGAGTCGCGCCTGGCGATGTGCCGCGGGTCGATACACGCCGCGTCCTTCTCCGTCCTGCCGGACTTCCTGGTCCGGCCGGAGGAATACGTCGAGGCGGTCGTCGCCGCCATGCGGAGGCATAACGCCGGCGTCCTGCTGCCCTGCCACGAGGATGTCGGGGTCTTTGCGGCCCGCCGCGAGCGGCTTCCGGCGGACATCGCGGTGGCGATCCCATCGCGCGAGCAGTACGCCCTGGTCGAGGACAAGTACGACGTCATCCGGGAGGCGCAGGCCTGCGGGCTCGATGTGCCCCGTACGATCACCGTGGGCGACGTGAACGAGATGGAGGCCGCAGCGGCTGAACTGTCCTGGCCCGTCGTGGTCAAGACCCGCACGGGCAACAGCGCCAAGGGGGTCCGCGTGGTCCGCGACATCGGCGAGCTGCGAGCCGCGTTCGACGGCTTCGTCCGCGACTACGCGCTGCCGCCGCACCGCTGGCCGTTCCTCCAGGAGCACCTGCCCGGGCGGGGCATCGGCGTCTGCGTGATCTGCGACCGCGGGCGATGCAACGCCGTCTTCGGCGAGCAGTACCTCCGCTGCAAGGACGGGCACAACCTGGGCACCTCCACGTTCCGCAGCGCCTACCGCGACGATGGCCTGTTCGAGCGAGTCGGCCGGCTGTTCGAGCGGCTGGGCTGGCACGGGGTGGCGCACTGCGACTTCGTCCTCGACGCCGAGGGCGCGGCCCGGATGATCGAGGTCAACCCCCGCCCGTGGGGCGCGCTGTGGCTGGCCGTGCAGGCCGGCGTGGACTTCCCGTACCTCTGGTACCTGCTGGCACAGGGCGCGACGCTGCCGGCGCCGGGGGATTTCGATCAGCGGGCGACATGCCGCTGGCTGCTCGGCGAGGCCCAGGCCGTGCTGGCCATGGCCCGCTCCGGTCGCCTGCGGGACCTGCTCGCCGTGTTCCGCCCGCGGCGGCGCTGCGAGCACGACGACCTGGACCGCGGCGACCCCGCGCCACTGCTCCTGCAGGCGGTCGACTACGGGCTGAAGATGCTCCGAGGCGGCGTCAACCCGGTCCAGGAGGGGATGATCCGCTAAGCGGGCTAAGGTAAGTTCGTAGCGATGGGGCACGCTGACGACGGGCGTTCCGGCGCGGTCCTGAATCTCTCGAAGCTTCCGGCAGGAAAGCACGGGCTCCCGGACGGGTCAGGGCGTCTGCGACGATTCCCCGGACTGCCGGCGGGGCGGGGTGCCTTTGAACTCCTCCATGGTCACGTGCCCCTGCGGGCTCACGTCTTCGCGCTTCACGACGTACAACAGCGTCCGCAGCAGGATGCGAAGGTCCAGCAGAAGCGTCCAGTTCTCCACGTACCACACGTCCATCTCGAGTCGCTGTTCCCAGGGAACGTTGTTGCGGCCGTTGACCTGAGCCCAGCCGGTGATACCGGGCTTCATCTCGTGACGGCGTGCCTGGCGCGCGTTGTACAGGGGCAGGTACTTCATCATCAGCGGGCGCGGACCCACCAGACTCATCCTGCCGGTCAGTACGCAGAACAGCTCCGGAAGCTCGTCGAGACTGGTGCTCCGCAGTCGTTGCCCGAAGGGCGTCATCCGCGCTTCGTCGTCCAGAAGGTCGCCCTCGGCGTCGCGGGCGTCGGTCATGGTGCGGAACTTGTAGAGCGTGAACGGCTCGCCGCCGAGGCCCGGGCGCCGGTGGCGGAACAGAACGGGCGATCCCAGCTTCCAGCGGACCAGCAGCGCCGTGACCAGCAGCAACGGACCGGTCAGGACCAGCCCGACCGTGGCGAGGGCGATATCCGCGCAGCGCTTGATCCCCAACCGGATGCGCCGAGTTGCTCTGGTAGTTGTCGTCATGCTGACGATACGACGGGTCAAACCCGCCTGCCTCGCCGGGAGGGTGCCTCCGGGCTCCGCCTGCGGCGTCGCACGGACGCCTCGACGGTTCCGCAACTCCGGCAGGCGGCCGCGGCGGACCTGCAGCCGAAAGGGCCCATTGATGTTAGCACTCTGTTGCCCGACGCGCCAATCGCTGGCGCCCTCGTTGCCGCTTTATGCGCCCGCCTGCCGCTGCGCGGTCGTCGTGGCGACGCCCTGCGACTCGCGCGGGTGCGGCCGCAGGCCCGTCAGCCGCCCGCGGCCGGCTGGCGAACCGCCCGTTCGAGCAGCGCGATGTACCTGGCGCCAAGGACCCTCCGGTCGTAGTGCTCGGCGACGTACTTGCGCCCGTTCTCGCCGTGGCGGCGGACCATGTCCGGATTCTCGCGGTAGGCCTTCATGGCCGCGACGATCTGCTCGGCGTTCTCCGGCTCGACGAACGTACCGCACCCCGCCGCGTCGACGACCAGTTCCCTGGCCGCCCCGTCGATCGCCAGAATGATGGGCCGAGCCGCCGCCATCGAGTCGAACATCTTGTTCGGGTACACCGTCTTGAACGTGTCGTTCTTCTGCAGGACGATGAGCGACACGTCGGCGGCGTTGAGATAGCGCCCCACCTCCTCCTTGGGGACGGTATCGAGGAACTGGATGTTGGTCAGCCCCTCCCGGTCGGCGGCCTCGACCAGCGCTTCTTTCTCCATGCCGTTTCCAAGCAGCACGATGAGGTACTCGGGCTCGTCGCGCAGGAGCTTGGCCGCGTCGATCAATTGCCCCAGGCGGTTCGCCACGCCGTGGGCGCCGACATAGATGCCGACGAACCTGTCGCCCCAGCCGTGCTTGCGGCGGATCTCTTCGTCGACGGGCCCGGGCTTGACCAGCTCCAGGTCGGCGGCGTTGGGGATCATCCACACCCGCTCCGGCGGGATGCCCTTCCGCGCGGTCAGCGCCTTGCGGAAGGCCGGCGTCAGCACGTTGATCGCCCGCGCCCGCCGGTAGGAGACCTTCTCCATCCAGTACATGCCCCGAATCACCCACGGATTCGTCAGCACGCCTGTGTCGATCGCCGACTCCGGCCACAGGTCGCGCACCTCGAACACGAAGGGCCTGCGCTTCAAAACCGACAGTGCGATGCCCAGGATGCCCACCGTCAGGGGCGGACTGGACGCCAAGACCACGTCGTAGCGCTTCTTGGCGTACAACACGGCGCCGAGAAGCCCGAACACCACCATCTGCCAGTAGGCGACGGCGCGCCACACGAAGTTCTTGTCGTATCGCGACGTGGTGTGAACACGGAGGACTTCCACGTTCGCGGATACCTGCTCGCGATGGAACAGCTTCCCGACGCACTCGGAATACTTCGTCCCGTCGGCCAGGCAGTACATCCCCGCGATCACGGTGACCTGGTGGCCCCGCTCGGCCCAGATCCGCGTGAACTCATTCCACCGGGACCCGCCTCCCTGTCCTTTGCGAAGGAAGTACTGATGAACGAGCAGGATATTCATAGCTCAGATTCCGAGATTCTCGCGGGGGGTGCGGCCTGCAGCGCGGGGTGCCCGGCGCCCGAACGCGCCGCAGCGCGGCGGGGCGACGACGACTTTCAGCCGGCCGCGACGGGGACGTTACCACAAGGGCCCCGCACAGGCCGGCGGGTTGTCCTCGTAACGTCGTGCATCGGCAACAAATAGCGCCGTCGTGAGCGCAAAACCGCGGGGCGGACGCTGCATCCGGTTCCGGCGCTTTCCTCAGCGTGACCGGACCGGGGCGGCGAGCGAGAGCGGTGCGGATTCTACCAAGGCGCGGCCCGGACATACCAGAGCACTTCCGGCGCGCTGCGGCGAGCGGGACAGGCATCGCGGAACCGCCGCCTGTTGAAACGGGATGCGTCCGCGCAGCAGCGCCGGTCGTTCGCGCGTTGCTAACGGCGCGACAGGGGGCTAGGATGTCGCCTTTCCCGGACGAGGGCCGCCAGGACAACGCCCATGCCCGCAGGCGAGCGACAGACCGAGACGATCGTCATCCTGGATTTCGGCAGTCAGTACGCCCAGCTCATCGCGCGGCGGGTGCGCGAGAACGGCGTGTACAGCGTACTGGCCCGGCCCGACGTGACGGCCGACGAAATCCGCCAGTACAACATCAAGGGGCTGATCTTCACGGGCGGCCCGGCCAGCGTCTATGCCCAGGGCGCCCCGCGCTGCCGGGGCGAGGTGCTGGAGCTCGGCGTGCCCGTGCTCGGCATCTGCTACGGGATGCACATCGCCTGTCAGACGCTGGGCGCGGAGATCGACAGCGCCCCGGCGCGCGAGTACGGCCGGACGCCGCTGACGGTGGACGAGCCGGACGTGCTGCTCCGCGGGCTGCCCGGCGAGACGACCGTCTGGATGAGCCACGGCGACCAGGTCCACGCCCTGGGCGAGGACTTCGAGGCGCTGGCGTCGACGCCGACGTGCCCTATCGCCGCCGTGCGCCACAAGCACCGGGCGTTCTACGGCGTGCAGTTCCACCCGGAGGTGACCCACACCCCGCACGGGGCGGAGATCTTCGTCAACTTCCTCTACGACATCTGCCGCTGCCGGGGGGACTGGCAGATGGGCTCGTTCATCGAGGCGACGGTGGCGCAGATGCGCCGGACCGTCGGCGACGACGAGCGGGTGATCTGCGGGCTGTCCGGCGGGGTGGACTCGTCGGTGACCGCGGCGCTGCTGCACGAGGCGCTGGGCGAGCGACTGGCGTGCATCTTCGTCGACAACGGGCTGCTGCGCCTCAACGAGGCCGACCTCGTCCGCAGCACCTTCGCCGAGCACTTCCACATGGACCTGCACTTCGTGGACGCCGGCGAGGCGTTCCTGTCGGCGCTTCGCGGCGTGACCGACCCGCAGGTCAAGCGCCGCCGCATCGGGCGGGCGTTCATCGACGCGTTCCGCGACGCCTCCAAGGATATCCCAGCAGCGCGGTACCTCGCCCAGGGCACGCTGTACCCGGACGTGATCGAGTCGGGCGAGTCGCTGGCCGGTCAGGCGGCGAACATCAAGCTGCACCACAACGTCGGCGGGCTCCCGGCCGAGCTGGGCTTCGACCTCATCGAGCCCCTGCGCGACCTGCTCAAGGACGAGGTCCGCGAGGTGGGAAAGCTGTTGGGGCTTCCCGACGGGATCGTCTGGCGGCACCCGTTCCCGGGCCCGGGCCTGGCGGTGCGATGCATCGGCGAGGTCACCCCCGAGCGCCTCGACGTGCTCCGCAAGGCGGACAACATCCTGATCGAGGAGATCACCGCCGCGGGGCTGTACCGCAAAACGGCCCAGACGTTCGCCGTGCTGCTGCCGGTGCAGTCGGTCGGCGTGATGGGCGACGGTCGGACGTATGAGCACGTGGTGGCGCTGCGGTCGGTGGACACGGACGACTTCATGACCGCCGACTGGTCGCGAATCCCCTACGAGGTGCTGGAGGCGATCTCCAGCCGGATCATCAACGAGGTCCGCGGGGTCAACCGCGTGGTCTACGACATCTCCTCCAAGCCGCCGGCGACGATCGAGTGGGAATAGGCGCCGCGGACAAACGCGAAATCCGAAGCGCGAAAGACCAAACAAGCACGAGACGACAAGGAGCGAAACGCGCAAGGGACCAAACGGCAAGCCCCGCCCCGGCCGAAAGCCGTCTCGGACGCGCCCTTTACTGCGTACTGCGTGTTTCCTCTTTTTGCGAGGCCGCATCGTGATTGACGTCGACGAGCAAACCGTCAGCGCCTTCGTCGCCGCGGCGCGGGACGTCGCGGCCTACGGTCTGGTGCGCTGCAGCAGCGGGAACCTTTCCCGGCGCCTGGACGACGAGCGGATGCTCATCAGCGCCTCGCGGACGTGGCTGGCGGACCTGACGGCCGAGGGCGTCAGCATCTGCCGCATCGCCGACGCCGAGCACCTCGCCGGACCGCCCGCGAGCATCGAGACCCGCTTCCACGCCGGCATCCTCCGCAGGCGACGCGACGCCGACTGGGTGCTGCACTTCCAGTCACCGGCCGCGACCGTGCTCGCCTGTCGCGACGAGCGACCGAACCTGAACGTCATCATCGAGGTTCCGGCCTACATCGGTCCCGTCGCGTGGGTGGACTACCGCGCGCCCGGCTCGGCGGAGCTGGCCGAGGCGGTCATCGAGGCGATGGCGGGGCACGACATGGCCGTGCTGCGCAACCACGGACAGGTCACGGCTGGCGCAACGGCGGGCGAGACGCTTCAGCGGGCGGCCTTTTTCGAGCTGGCGTGCGAGATCGTCCTTCGCGGCGGCGCGCCGGTCCGCCCCCTGAACGACGAGCA
>JBMCUM010000071.1:0-8660 GCA_048622595.1 Planctomycetota bacterium
CGCGCGACCCGTCCGGCCGACGCGGCCGCTGCGGTCCGGGCGCTGCCCGAGGCGCGCGAGCTGCTCGCGGCGGAACGCGCCGCGCCAGGCGACTTCGCCCCCACGCCCCGCATCGAGGCGTGCGCCGCCGCGCTGGAGCGCCTGGAGCTGACCCCGGCCGACCGGATCCCGATCCAGCGCCTCGAGAACCGCTACCGCAGCTTCCTGGGGATCGGAGCGTTCCGACCGGTTCCGGACGATGACGGCTGGGTCGGCGCCCACGCCGCGCTGAAGCCCGACCGCACCGGTCGGGGCGCCCTGGACTGGCAGGTGCTGCGCGACGCGTGGCGCGCAGGCGACGCCGGCGTCGCCCGACGCTGCCTGGACGACCTCGCTGCCGCCCAGCGCGACGCCGGCGCGCCGTCGCCCGCCCGCCGCAAGCTCGAACGCGGGTACAACCGCCTGTGGAAACTGTCGGCGGCGTGGGTGGGCTTCGCGGCGGCCTTTGTCGCCTCGCTGATCGCGGTCGTGTCGCGCCGGCGCCGGGTTTACCGCGCCTGTCTTGCGCTGCTGGGCATCGCGACGCTGACCTGCACCGCCGGGTTCGCCATTCGCTGGGTGCTCAGCGGCCGTCCCGCCTATCTGCCCCCCCTGACCAACCAATTCGAGGGTCTGTTCGCCTCGGCGCTGCTGGCCGGCGCGTTCGCGCTGGTCGCCGAGTGGGTCGGCTCGCGTCGCGGCCGGTGGGGTGCGGCGCGGGGGTACTTCGCGTTGGCGGGGTCGCTGTACGCAGCGGTGGCGCTGCTCGGGGCGGTGGTGCTGCTGGGGGCTTTCGAGACGGGCATCGGACAGGCGCCGGGGATCCTGCACACGCCGCTTCTGACCGCGCACGTGTCGGTCATCATCGCCGGACACGCCCTGGCGGGGATGACCGGCGCGATTTCGCTGGCGTACCTCGTCGCCCGGGCGCTCGGCGCCCTGCGCCGCCGCGCGCGCGGCGACGCGCCGGTCCCCGGCGCCGCCGGCGCCATCGACCGGTGCAACCTGCTGACGGCGCAACTGGCTACCTGCACGCTGCTGGTCGGGACGGCACTCGGGGCCTGGTGGGCCGATACCGCCTGGAGCCGCTTCTGGGGATGGGACCCCAAGGAGACCTGGTCGCTGATCACCGTGGCGGTCTACCTGAGCGTCCTGCACGCGCGGACGTTCGTGCCCGCGCCGCGGCGCGGGCTCGTCACGGCGGCGGGGTGCCTGCTCGGCGTCGGCGTGATGCTGTTCAACTGGATCGTCGTCAACTACCTCCTGACGGGCAAGCACAGCTACGCGTGAGCCCGCACCGGGTGCGGCGCATCCGCGGGCGTTTTGGGCATGACATCGCCGGGGCGCGCGCATAAGATGGCGCCGATGACGAAGGAGCAGGCGATACGAGACGCGTACGCCTCGGCGCGGGGGCGGTACGCGGAGCTGGGCGTGGATACCGACGCGGCGCTGGGGCGCCTGGGACAGGTGCCGGTCTCCCTGCACTGCTGGCAGGGCGACGACGTGGTCGGCTTCGAGGGCGCCGCGGGCGGCGACGACGCGGGCGGTGTACGCCGACGCGGCCCGCGTGATGGCCGGGGCGCGGGTGCTGGGCGGCATCCATCCGCTCAGCGACGCGATGCGCCGCTTTATCGAGACCTGGGAGGCCGAGACCTACCGGCGCAACATCGCGCGGAAACGCTAGGGCGGGCACGCCTGCGCGCCGGTTCCGCGGTTGTCGCGACAGGCGCAGGATGGCCATCCGGGGGCTGGGTTTCAGTTCCTGCGCGGGTCCTTCGGGACATGTCCGCCCTACGCGAGGTGCTCGATGACGACCGGCGCCGTCAGCCCGTGCTCGGTCAGGTGGTAGGCCCGGGTCCAGTCGGGATGGGCGAAATGGAACTGGTCCGGGCCCGTCCACCCACGCCACGGCGTGTGCAGCGGACCGAGGATGTTCTTCCGCCCGCCGATGACCTCGATCTGCACCTCGTTGTCGCCGTCGCACAGGACGTCGGTGACGTCGGCGGCGAACGGCGCCCACGGTAGGACGAACTCGTCGCTTCCGACGCGCACGACCGCCGCCGTGCACGCCACCCCGCACAGCCGCACGCGAACGCGCGATCGCTCCGGCTTGCGGAGCGTCGCGCGGTACCGCACCGCCCCGCCGTAAAACGGCAGGCGCTGCTCGGTCCACGAGCCGACCTCCAGTTGCCTCGGCGGCGCGACGAGCGTCGTGTTTCCGGGTTCCCACGGGCGGTCGGCATCGCGCCGCGCCACGCCGAACGCGCCGACGAGGTACATGTTCTCCAGCTCCATGTCCGGGCGGTAGTCGAAGCGCAGCACGATCTCGTTGTCGCCTTCGCCCAGCAGGGCGGAGACGTCCACCGTGGCGATGTCCTCGTCGACCCACCAGCCCCCCGGCGCCGGCGGGGTCCGCCCGTTGACGACGATCTCGTAATCGCCGGGCGACTCCAGCGCGAGCTTGCAGCTTGACGGGACAACCGCGGCGTGGACGCTCCAGCGCAGCTCGCATCGCGCGCGGACGGCGGTGTCGATCCGCCGCTCGGCGTACAGGTACCAGGGCTGCGGGCCCTGGTTGCTCCGGGGCGGAAGGTCGAAGCTCGCCCGGATCCGCTCGTCGGCCTGGAGGACGGGCACCGGCTCGGACCAGGCGCCCTCGGCGGTCCGCCAGCGACAGAAGTCCAACGGCAGCGTGTTGGGCTCTACCAGCTCGATCTCGAACGGGCCGGTCAGCTCCCGCCTGTCCGCGACCTTCGGCGTCGGGCGCGGCGGCGCGGCGTCGGGCACCTCCAGACCGACGCTGAGCAGCGCCGAACCCGTCGGCGGAAGGTCCAGCTCGAAGCTCACCTGCCCGTCGGCCTCGGCGGCGGGCAGCTCACGCCGCTCGCCGGTCCGCAGGTCCCACAGCACGACCGGGGCGGAGCCCTCGACCCGCACCTGCGCCGTGTGCGGCGCTTCGCGGTCGTGCGACTGGACGAACAGCATACGCCCCTCGCCGACCCGGCGCAGCATCGCCCAGGTCCGCGTCAGCTCCGCCCCGTCCTCCGTGACCGACACGCGTCGCGCGATGCGCCGGTCCACCTCGGCGACGACGGCGTCGCCCGACGCGTCGCACCGCGCCGCGCGTCCGGCCAGCACGGCGGCTGCGCCGTCGGGGCGTCCGTCGGCGCGCGTCGGCGGCTCGCCGGCGAAGAGCACTTGCCCGCCGGCGTCGATGAAACCGCTCAGCAGGTCGATCGTGGACCGCCTCAGCGTCAGGCAGGGCGGGACGATCACCAGCTCGTAGCGCATCCGACCGACGCGCAGGCGGTCGCCGTCGATCGCGGCGTGGCGGGCCAGCATCGCCTCGGCCGCGAAGTCCCAGTCGCGGTGGGCGCCGCTCAGGGCGTAGATGATATCGCCTCTGGCGTCCTCGAGGCGCTGCAGCACCTCGGCGCCGCCGGGCACGTGCGCGCCCCAGGCGCTCTCGACGGTGTCCAGCACGAGCACGTCGCGCAGGGGCGTGCCCTGCGTCAGCGCCGCGCCCAGGCGGGCGAAGTAGTCCTCCACCCGCCCGTAGCAACCCCACCACGGGCCGTGGGCGAAGATGCTCGCCGGGTAGTCGCGCTTCGCCCCCCCGCCCAGCGAGTAGTGCGTCAGGTGCGGGCAGCGGAAATTGACGCCCGAGGCGAACTGCCAGTCGCCGACGTACTTGTGCCCCTCGAGCGGCCAGTCCCACCCCGTGCAGCCGTACAGCTCGCTGAGAACACGCCGGCGGGCGAGCTGGTCCGCGACCGACGTGCACTGCTTCGCCGTGGCCAGCTCCTTGCATTGGTCGCGGAGGATGTCGATGCCCGGCCACTGCATGTGCTCGTAGTGCGCCATCGCCGATCCGATCTTGTCGGTCTGACTGGCGAGGGTCTCCTCGGCGAGATAATGCCCGGTCATGGCGATGCCGCGGTCGGCGCACCACCGCCCGACCTGCCGGCTGAACGCGCCGGCGAACAGCTCGGTGCACGTCCGCCGGTAGTCGTGGCGGACGGTGCTGAACGCCTCGCCCGCCAGCGGGAAGACCAGCTCGGGGAGGTGGTCAAGCAGGTCGTAGTCGAACCGCTCGCCCAGCGCGGCCGGAAGCGCCGCCGTCCAGCTCGCGCAGCGCAGGTCGTCGTCGCAAACGGCCGTCCGCCCGTAGTGCGGCTCGTCGGTGAAGATCGCCGGGACCACGCCGCCGAACGCCTCGCCGCAGCACCGCGCGTACGCCTCGTGCGTGACGTCGATGAACGCGGCGACCGCCTCGGGGTTCATCGTGTCGATGTAGGACGCGTCGTTGTGCTGGCCTCGCGGGTCGGCGAACCTTACGGCGAAGGCCAGCTCCTGCTCGCCCGGACGCGGCCGCTCGCCTTGCCCGAGGCGGCGGTAACCCCGCAGCGCCCCGCGCTCGTCCGGCGCCGCGGCGAACCGCGCCAGCGGCTCGCCCGCGGAATCGACCTTCTCGGACGGACCGCACAGTAGCACCCGCTGGGCAAGGTCAGGCCGGTCCCGCGTGACGATCCCCCCCGCCGGGCCTGACGGCCAGCGGTCCTCGTCGTACAGGTACGCCTTCATCCCCAGCTCGTCGGCCTTGTCCACGCACGCCCGGACACACCGGAACCACGCCTCGGACAGGTAGGGCGTCTTGAGCCCGTAGCGACTGTGCATGAAGAACCCCCCCATCCCGGCGCGGTGCATGCTCTCCACCGCACGCACGCAGCGGTCCGGGTCCATCTCGGCGTTCCAGGACCAGAACGGGGCGCTGCGGTACTCGGCGGGGCGATCGGCCCAGAGGGCCTCCAGTTCGGACGGGACCGTCATCGGGGGTGTCCTTTCGTCGGCCGGAAGCGAAATCGTCGCGTCTCGGCGCATTATCCGCCGGGCGCGGGGCACGTCAACCGCGACGGGCTTCGAGCCATTTGCGATGTTCGTAGCGCGGGCCCTTACGGTCATACGACTCGTACGAGGTCTTCGACGATCCTGCCCGCGCTACGGATAAAGCCCACATCGCAAATGGCTCGCTTCGGTGCGGGCGAACCTGCGCCGGTGCCGCGGCGAAGATTCCCAACGCCGCCCCGTGCTGTTAGACTCCCCTCGCACCGGCGCTGCCGCCACACCGCCTGAACACGGGAGCCGAACACGATGACCGACAAACCGAACTTCATCTTCATCCTGCTGGACGACATGGGCTGGGCCGACCTCGCCTGCCAGGGCAGCGATTTCTACGAGACGCCGAACATCGACCGCCTGGCGTCGGAGGGGATGCGCTTCACCGACGCCTACGCGTCGTGTCCGGTCTGTTCGCCGACGCGGGCGAGCTGGATGACGGGGCGGTATCCGGCCCGGCTGGGGCTGACGAACTACATTGCCGGACACGAGCGCGGAAAGGTCATCAGCGCCCCGTTCGTTCATTACCTGCCCGGCGAGGAAAAGACCGTCGCCGACTCGCTCCGCGAGGGCGGATACCAGACCTGGCACGTGGGCAAGTGGCACCTGGGCGAGCGGGACTACTGGCCGGATCGACACGGGTTCGACGTCAACGTCGGCGGCTGCCACTGGGGCGCCCCGAAGCAGGGGTACTTCGCCCCGTGGGGCAACCCGGCGCTGGACGAAGGCGCCGACGGCGAGTACCTGACCGATCGGCTGACGGACGAGGCGATCCGCCTGATCGAGAACTCCGACGGGCGCCCGTTCCTGCTGAACATGTGCTACTACTCGGTGCACGTACCGATCCAGGCGAAGGAGGCCTACGTCGAGCGCTACCGCGCCAAGGCGGCGGAGATGGGCCTGGACGAAGTGCAGGTCTTCGCCGAGGACGGGCCCTTCCCCTGTGAACACAAGAAGGACAAGCGGATCATCCGCCGACTCGTGCAGTCCGATCCGACCTACGCCGCGATGATTCACAGCGTCGACGAAAACGTCGGACGCCTGCTCGGCGCCCTCCAGGCCGCCGGACAGGCCGACAATACCGTCGTCATATTCACCTCGGACAACGGCGGGCTCGCCACGGCCGAGGGCTCGCCGACGTGCAACGCGCCGCTTTCCGAGGGCAAGGGGTGGATGTACGAGGGCGGAACGCGCGAGCCGCTGCTGATCCGCGCGCCGGGGCTGGTGGCGCCCGGGACGACTTGCGACGTGCCCGTCACCACGACGGACTTCTACCCCACGCTTCTGGAACTGGCCGGGCTGCCCGCCGAGCCGGACCGCCACTGCGACGGGGTGAGCATCGCCCCCCTGCTCCGCGCGGACGGGCGGCCCCAGGGCCGCCGCGAGGGGCGGCTGGACCGCGAGGCGATCTACTGGCACTACCCCCACTACGGCAACCAGGGCGGCACGCCCGGGTGCAGCGTCCGCGCCGACGACTGGAAACTGATCGAGTTATTCGAGGACGGTCGGCTGGAGCTGTACAACCTCCGCGACGACGTGGGCGAGGACAACGACCTCGCCGACGAAGAGCCCGACCGACGGGACCGCCTGCACAAGATGCTCGTGGCGTGGCGCGACAGCGTCGCAGCGGAGCTACCCCGGCCGAACCCGGACTTCCAGCCCTGGTATTGACCCCGCCCCAGCGCGCCGAAGCGGCGGTCCCCGTTCCTGCCGGCGTATAATGGAGTTGCGATGGACGGCGATGAGTCCACAGGCCAAGACCGGCATCTGACCGAGCTGCGACAGCGCATGGTCGAGCGTCAGCTCCGCCGGCGCGGGATCGACGATCCGGACGTGCTGACCGCTTTCGCCGAGGTCCCGCGGCACCTGTTCGTCCCCGATTCCGAGCGCCCCCACGCCTACGAGGACCGCCCGCTTCCCATCGGGCGGGGTCAGACCATCAGCCAGCCGTACATCGTCGCCCTGATGGTCCAGGAGCTGGGCGTATCGCGCGACGACCTGGTGCTGGACGTCGGAAGCGGCAGCGGGTACCAGACGGCGATCCTGGCGCGCCTGGCGGCGCACGTCTACGCCATCGAGCGTGTGGAGGAGTTCGCCGAGCGGGCGATCGACCTGCTGGGGCGGCTGAACATCGACAACGTCACGTTCCAGACGGGCGACGGGTCGCTGGGCTGGCCCGAGCAGGCGCCGTTCGATCGCATCATCTGCGGCGCCGCAGCGCCGGACATCCCTTCCCCCTGGGGCGACCAGCTCGCCGACGGGGGGCGGATCGTGGCACCGGTCGGCAGCGCCGCGACGCAGACGCTGGTCGCAGTGGACAAACGTGACGGGAAGGTCCGCCGGCGCAGCATCTGCGACGTCCGCTTCGTCAAGCTCATCGGGCGCGAAGGGTGGGCGTGACGGAACCTTTCAGCGATCAGCGGTGAGCTTCCGGGTCCGTAACGGCGCGGACGGATTGCTAAGCGGTTCAGGGTAAGTTCGTAGCGCCGGGGCAAGCTCACAACGGGCCTTCGGCCCGTGAAATGCCGGACAACGGGTGCGGGCGGAGACCGACGCGCCTGGCGCCCCGGCCCGCAGGGCTGGAGATTTCTAGCCGGCGGCGAAACACCGGGCGGACTTCCCGGCCCGGCGTCTTCCTTGTCGCTGCGTTCCGGGGGCTTGGCTTAGCCGGCGCCCCCGGCTACTGACCACCGCCCCCTGCGGGGCGAAGCGGTCCGACGACTGAAGCCCTGGCTGGTTCGTAGCGCCGTGGCAAGCTCGCCACGGGCGATCGGGCCGGGACGGAGACCAACGCGCCTGGCGCTCCGGCCCGCAGGGCCGGAGGTTTGTAGCCGGCGGCTTGAGCCGCCGGAAAGCGCAGGCGTTTGCTCCCCCGCCGCGAAGGGGCGGGCGGTGGTTCCCGCCGTTCGGGCCGAAGGGCCGGAGGTTTCTAGCCGGGGGCGAAGCCCCCGGATCCTTAGAGCATTCTGCGGAAGGATTGTCGCCCTGTTCGTCGATGGGGGCAAGCCCGGCAAGGACGGCGAAGCAGGCAATGCCGCAGCATTGTCGATGTTACGCGCTTTGCTTCTTGCGTTTGCGCGCGGCGAAGAGGGTCCGCTCGGCGTCTCCGCGGACGATGGCGGGCGTCAGCTCGTACACGGCGCCGTCCTCCTTGTGGTCGGGCAGGTCGTACATCAGCTCGAGCATGATCCCGTCCACCACGCTGCGCAGGGCGCGGGCGCCGACGTCGCGCTTCAGCGCCGCGCCGGCGATCTCCCGCAGCGTCTCCTCGCTGAAGCGCAGCTCCGCGTCCTCCATCTCGAACAGGCGCTGGTACTGCTTGATCAGGGCGTTCTTCGGCTCGGTGAGTATGCGGACCATGGCGTCCTCGTCCAGCGGCGTCAGGGCCGTGATGCCCGGAAGCCGCCCGACCATCTCGGGGATCATCCCGTAGTGGACCAGGTCGTCCGGCTCGACCTGCGCCAGGATGTCGCCCTGCTCGGCGGCGGTCTCGACGCCGGCCTCCTCCGTCGCGAAGCCGATCATCTGGCGACCGATCCGCTTCTTGATGATCTGCTCGATGCCGCTGAACGTCCCCCCGCAGATGAACAGGATGTGCGCGGTGTCCATCTGGATGTACTGCTGCTCGGGATGCTTGCGCCCCCCCTGGGGGGGGATGTTCGCCACCGTCCCCTCCAGCAGCTTCAGCAGCGACTGCTGCACGCCCTCGCCCGAGACGTCCCGCGTGATCGAGACGTTCTGGGAGG
>JBMCUM010000072.1:0-8659 GCA_048622595.1 Planctomycetota bacterium
AAAGAGTCCGCACCACATGCTCCGCCTGTCTACATCATGATACCACCGCCGCGCGGTCGGGGGGACAACTTCCGGGCAATCGGCGCAGCTTGAACGCCCCGCGCCGGGCCGCTACGATGGAGGCCGTGATCGTCGTCATCGACAACTACGACAGCTTCACCTACAACCTCGTGCAGCGGATCGGCGAGCTGGGTCGCGAGGACATACGCGTGTTCCGCAACGACGCGGCGGACGCCGAGCAGGTCGCCGCCGATTGCAGACCCACGCACCTGATCATCTCGCCGGGTCCCGGCACGCCCGACGACGCCGGGCAGAGCTGCGCGTTCGTGCGGTATTTCCACGGGAAGATTCCCATCCTGGGCGTCTGCCTCGGTCACCAGTGCATCGGTCAGGTCTTCGGGGCAACGGTCGTCCGCGCCGACCGGATGATGCACGGGAAGACCAGCGAGATAGCACACGACGGGCGCGGCGTGCTGGCGGGTCTGCCCAACCCCTTCACGGCGACGCGGTACCACAGCTTGATGATTGACCCGGCCGGGATGGACGCGGACATCGAGCAGACCGCCTGGACGACGGACGCCGAGGAGCTGATGGGCCTGCGTTCGCGGACGCATCCGACCGAAGGGGTGCAGTTCCACCCGGAAAGCTTCTTGACGGACGTGGGGCACAAGTTGCTGGGCAATTTCCTGCGTCTGTGAGGGGGGCGGGGGATACGGGCGATCGCGCGAGCGAAAGTGCGTTGACAACCGCCGGCGTTTGTGAAATAGTCTGCGGCATGGAATCTCCCAGACGACCAGGAAGGCCGCCCAGCGGCCTGTCGGTCTCGGTCCCGGACGACTTGGGCAAAGCGCCCTGCACGCCGCAGCACCTCGAGAAGATGCCGGTGTTCGTCTCGCGCCACCCGGCCAAGCTCGCCCCCGGCGACTTGCATCCTGCCTACCGCCCGGACGCCTCGGTGTATGAACTGTCGTTGAACGGGCGGGCGTTCAAGGCGCTGGAGAGTCTGGGCATTCGCACCATCGGCGACCTGCTGACCACGCCGCGGGAGCGCCTGATGGACCAGTGGGGCTTCGGACCGCAGAGCTTGAGCATCCTGCACGAGGAGATTCGCCGGTTTCTGCTCCAGCCGGCGCAGGAGGCCGGGCGAAAGATGGACCTGTCGAGCTTCACCGCGCTGGTCCGCAGCTTGATCCGCATGACCTCCCCCGAGCCACGCGACAAGGACGTCCTGGAGAAGCGCCTGGGCATCGGCACCGACGAGATCTGGTCGCTGGGGCGCCTGGGCGAGAAGTACGGACTGACCCGTGAACGGATTCGCCAGATCGAGGCCGCCAACCTCGAAGCCCTGGCGCTGCGGACGCGGCGCGAGGCGCTGGCGGACTTCTGGCAGACCGTGCTGGACATCGTCACCGAGGCCGGGCGGCGCTGCGCCCTGGACTACGTCGCCGGGGAGATGACCCACCGCCTGGGCTGGCCCCGTCGCCCGAACCGCAAGGCGCTGGCGAAGATCCTCAACCTCCACCCCGAGCTTCGCGCCGACATCCGCACCGGCGAGGTCCAGCGCTGGTAGCGCCGCGGCGCGGGGCGCCTCACTCCTCGTTCAGCCCGGCGCGAATGCGCTCGGCGAACTCCCGGAGCTTGGCATCGAGCTGATCGTCCTTCGTCGGCTTCTTTAGGCCCAGCGTGCCGCTGAGCCCCACGGGCAGCGCCTGCTGAAGGCGATAGAACGTTTTGCCCGGGCCTCCGTCGTACGTGCACAATGCGAAGACCCGCACCGATGACGGGTCCACCGCGCGGATGTACGCGAACATCGCAGGCGCGGCCGTTCCGGCCCAGACGGGCGTTGCCAGCACCACTGCCCGGCGCCCCTCGAGCGAATGCTCGGACGTCAGCTCGGCCGCCCTTCCCAGCGCCGCGTCCTTGCCGGCGGCGAGAAACCCGAGCAGCCCGCTTCGGTCCTTGTCTTCGCGGATCTCCTCAACGTCGGCGTCGAGCTGCGCGGCGAGCTTCTCGGCGGCGAGCTTCGTCTTGCCCGTGCGCGAGTAGTAGACCACGACGATCTCGGACATGCCGTGCTCCTGTTGCGTCGGCAGTCAGACCACCTGCCGGTTCTCGTGTTCGTGTTCGGCGTGTTCGCCCTGGGTGCGGTTCTCGTCCTGGCGACGGTGATTGATGCCGAGCTTCTCGCCGTACAGCCGGTAGACGTCCTCGCACGACAGGCCAAGGAGCTGGCAGATGCTGACCCAGAAGAAAAGCATGTCGGCGGCCTCGACGCGGGCGTTCTGCACGTCGCGCAGCTCGTACTGGCGCCCCTGCTTGGCCTCCCGGTACCAGTGCTTCCAGCTCAGGCAATCTTGCAGCTCGTGCGTCTCGGAGGCGAGGGCGTCGAGGTAATTCTTCAGCGCCCGCCCGACGCGAACGCGCAGCTCGGCGCCGTCGGGCAGCTCGCCGTTGCGCTGCGCCGCAGCCAGAGCGACGCCCAGCGACTCGGTATCGAAACCGGCCTTGCGGTTCAGCGCCGCCTGGAGCGGCCAGATATCTTCGAGCGACGTGATGCGTTCCTGCGACATACGAGAACCTCGTGCCGATTGGGTTACCCGTGGATTATATCGCCGCACCGACACGACGACAACCTCGCCGAACCCCGTGACTTCGGCGCGGGGCAACCCCGAGTGCGGTATTGCCGCCCGCAGGCGGGCGTACGTACACTGGCGGCATGGGACGCGTGCTTCGTTTCCTGCGGGACCACCCGTACCGCCGGCTCCTGACGGTGTCGCTGACCGTCGCGATCGCGGCGGCCGGCGGCGTGCTGCTCTACCCCTGGGCCAAGCAGAGGTGGGTCATCCACCGCCTGGGCTCGGCGGACGACCCGGCGGCTTTCCGCCGTGCGGTCATCAAGGCGCGCAACATCGTCGATCCCTCGCCGGTGTTGCTGGATGCGCTGAGCGACGCGCTGCTGCGGCGCCTGGACAGCGCCGACCCCGCCGTCCGCCGTTTCGCCCGCGCCCAGACCGCCGAGCTGTGCTCGCGTCCGGCGATGGCCGCACGCTTCCGCCGCGTCCTCGACGACGCGGACGGCGCGACGTTCCTCGCGGTAGCGCTGGCGCTGCGCGACGCCGGCGCGCTGGAGCGCGGCGTTCTGCGCCCTGAGCGGCGCGACCGCCTGCGCGCCCTGGAGGCCGAGACCGCCCCCGACCGCCTCAAGCCCTACGACGCGCCGCTCCGCCGGCGCGAGCTGCTCGCCGAGGCGGTCATCGACGGGCGCGACAATCGCCACGTCCGACGGCTTTTGGATATTTGCGTCAGGGCCGAAAACTGGACCGTCCGGCGGGATTCGGCCCTGCTGGCCGGGCGCGTCGGCGCCGATGCCACCCTGGAAGAGCTGCTGGACGACGCCGAGCCGGCCGTGGTCGCCGCAGCAGCGCGCGCCGTCGGAGCCGCGCGACGCGACGGCCTGTACGAGCTCCTGGCCGACCGCGTCACCCACACGTCGGCGGACGTGGCCGGCTCGGCGGCGTGGGCCGCGGCGCGGCTTCATCCGCAGCGGACCGCACGGCGGGTGGCCGGCGCGCTGTCCGACGCCGCGGGCGGCGCGTCCGCCGCGACCCGCCGGGACGTCCTGCTGGACGTCGCCGGGCGGATCGGCACCGGCGATGCGCGGGAGGCGGTCCTGGCGCGCCTGGCGCGGGCGCGCCACAGCGACACGTATCCGTCGGCGGCGGCGCTGCTGGCGGCCGGGCGGTGCACGCTGTCGTCCGAGCAGCGCGGCGCGGTGCTGTCTGATGTGCGAGCGACACTGACCGCGGCGCGCGACGGAACCTGCAGCATGCTGCAGATGCTGGCGGCGCTGGAGACCTCGCGCCGTCTGGAAGCGGACGTGCTCGATGCGATCGTGACGCTGCTGGCCGGCGTTCGCAACCCGGCCGAGGTCGAGCCGCTGCTGACCGCCGCCTGCCGAAGGACCGCTCCGCTCCTGGCCGCCCGCCCCGCCGACGATCCGCTGCGCCGCCGGGCGACGGAGCTGCTGGCCGGGTGGGCGGACTACTACGACCCCGAGGTCCGCGCGGGGACGGACTACCTGACCTGCCCCGTCGCCTCGGCCGCCGCCGCCGCGGTGCTGTGGCGCGTCGGCGAGGACAACGGCGACCTGTTGCGGCGTACCATCGGCGGCGGAACGCCGCTGGGCGCGGACGTGGCAACCTGGATCGCCGCCCGCGCGAGGCCGGACGCGGCGCTTGAGCTGGGTCTGGCGATGCTGCCCGCGTCCGACGCCCCGCCGCAGCGGCAGGTCCACAATCCCCGTCAGCGCGCCGCCGGCGCGCTGCTGCTGGAACTGGCGACGGCGGTATCCACGCCGGACGAGCGACCGGACCGCCGCGCCGCGGCGGTGGCGCGCCTGCGGGGGCGCCTCTCGGCCGGACGCGCCTGGGGCGAGCCCGACGCGGACGTCCGCCGGGCGATGCGCGGCGCCTTGGCGGCAGTGGGCGCCGCGGACATGCTGTCGGCGGCGAGGGAGGCGTTCACCCGCCACCCGGGACGGCGAACGCTGACGGCACTGCTCCTGGCCGGCGACCGCTGGGCGCTGGATACGCTGCTGATTCGCCCGCGATTCACCGACGGGCAGGTCGACGCGATGCTGACCGACCGGCACGCCGGCGAGGTGCTCAGCAGCCTGACGGAGCATCTGCCCGCCGTGGACGCCGGCGCGCGGACGCCGGTGCGCCTGTGGCAGGTGCGCGTGCTGCGGGCGGTCTACGCGGTGTCGCGCGGCGACGTGGAGGTAGGCCCGTGAGCGTCGCCCGGAACATCGCCGCCGCAGGACGCGCCGTCGCCGGCGGGCTGGTCGAGCTCGTCCTCCCGGACGCCTGCGCCGCCTGCGCCGAGGCCGAGCCGGACGCCGACGGGCTGTGCGAGGCCTGCAATGTGGAACTGCTGAACCTGGTCGGCCTGAACGCCTGCCGGCGCTGCGCCGCGACGCTGGGCCCGAACATCCCCGCGCGCGACGACGGGTGCGACGCCTGCTCGGCGACGCTGCCTCGCTACGACCGCGTCGTCCGCCTCGGGCCTTACGCCGGTCCGCTGCGCGCCTTCGTGCGGAACCTCAAGTACCACCGGCGCGAGGCGATGCGCCGCCGCCTGGCACGACTGCTGGCCGAGGCCGTCGCCGCCCGCGCCGCCGGCGCGTTCGACCTCGTCGCGCCCGTACCGATGCATTGGCGCCGGCGCCTGGTGCGCGGGTATGATCACGCGGGCGTCCTGGGCTGGGAAATAGCCCGCACGCTGCGCTGCCCGCTGGATGAGGTGCTCGTCCGCGTCCGTCACACGGCCCCGCAGGTGCGGTTGTCGCGCACGCAGCGCGTCGCCAACGTCCGCGGGGCCTTTACCGTGCGCCGCCGCGCGGACCTGGACGGGGCGCGCGTGCTGTTGGTCGACGACGTGACCACCACCGGCGCCACGGCCGACGAGGCCGCCCGAACGCTGCTTCGCGGCGGCGCCGCGAGCGTCACGCTGGCCGTGGTCGCAAAAGCCGAACCGCCCACCGCCTACACCGAGCACCTGGCGTAAGCCACCCACCGATTCACGGCCCGCCGTCAAACCACGCCCGCCAGTCCTCCGGAAGGTCGTACGCCTCGACGTTGCGTGCCATCATCGCCGAGCAGTCGCAGCTCAGTTCGTCCGCCTCGGCCGCGGCGGCGACCGCCGCGACGACCTCGCCCATCCGCCCCACCGTCGCGCCGACCCGCTCGACGTCCGAGGCGTTCATCAGCCCGCCGAACAGCCCCCCGGCCGCGAAGGGCCGATGGCGACTGCCCGTCTCGGCGTAGTTGACCACGTAGCACGCCGCCGCGTAGCACAGTTGCAGTTCGCGAGCCAGGAACACCTCCGGGACGAACAGGTGCGTGACCAGCTCGGCGCCGACGGCGGCGAGGGTGCGGATCTCGGCCGGCGTCTCCAGGCGCGGGCCCTCGCGCACGGCGGCGGTTCCGGTGTTGTGGTGGGACAGCTCCAGGGCGTGGGCGACCTCGGCCGTCGCCCGCGCCAGGGCGGGGCAGAAGACGGGAAACTGGCGCAGGTACCCCAGCGGCGAGTCCTCGAAGAAGGTCTGGCGGCGCAAGAAGGTCTGGTCGATCAGGTCGCTGAGCACCACGAGGTCGCCGACGGCGATGTCGTGGGTGATCGCCCCGCCGGCCCCCCACGCCACCACCCCGGCGGCGCCGAGGTCCTTCAGCGCGTAGATGTTGGCCCGGGTGTTGATGCGGAACGGCGCCGTCTTGCCCAACCCGTCGCCGTAGCGCGCCAGCGCGTGGAAGGGCCGGTCGCAGTTCGTCACGCGGTAGACCGGACCGCTGGGCCCGAACGGCGTTTCGCGGGCGCCGAGCGCCTCGCCGCTGAGCTTGCCGTCCTTCCACTGGCGCGTGATCTCCCCCCCTGCAATGCAGGCGATGGTCGCGTCCATGGGCGCTCCTTGCTGCCGAATCCGGCACGTGGGCCGATACCGGCCGTCCAACCGTCACAGGGGACCTGTCCGGCGGCATTATGGAACCCGGGCAGGTCGAATGCAAGACCCCCCGCGCGCCGAGCCATTTGCGATGTGGCCTTTATCCGTAGCGCGGGCGTGCGGCGGCGCTTGCCGCGGACGCGGTCCGCACTCAGGGAAGCTCGAGCGCCTCGAACTGCCCGGGAATCAGGCGGATCTTGTCCAGCGCGCCGCCGAAACGGGCCTGAATCTCCCGACGCAGGCCCCCGTCCAGCAGCATGCGGAGCTGGTAGCGATGGGCGGCCGAGTCCACCGCCACGCGCAGCACGCCGCGTGAGAAGCCGTCCAAGGCGGTGTGCTCGCGCAGCCCGGCGGGGATGACGTCGTCCCAGATGTCCGCGAGCTGCCCGATGCGGCGGACGCGACGGGCGAGGTCGTACTTCATCAGCGTCGTCAGCGACCGGCCCAGCGGTACGGCCGGTTCGGGCATCTGGCGCTGCTGCCAGACCGTGTGAAGCTGTGCGTCATCCATGACCCGACTCCCAACCGTCCGTGGCGCCGGCAGCGCCATTTGCTATGTCGCCCGAGCCGACGGGCGGGCTTCAATCTTTTCGCCCGCATCAGACGACTCAGCAAGGATGCAGGGGATTCACGCGATCGTCAGTCTTGTGTTTATCATGCCACGGGCACTTTCGCACCTCCCCCTCGCCCGTCAATCAATCCGCATCCCGGGTATCCCGTGCGCCCCCGGTCGTTTTCCGTCCGGCCTCACCACGGGTCAGCCCAGGTCCACGGGCATCAGCACGTACAGGAAGCCGCTGCCGGCCTTGATCATCGCCGGCTTGTTCGACGCGGACATCTCGAAGGAGATCTCGTCGGCGTCGATGACGCGCAGGGCGTCGGTCAGGAACGCCGGGTTGAAGCCGATCTCCAGCGGGTCGCCTTCGAGCTTGACGGGGCAGGTGACCTCGGCCTCGCCGGTCTCGGGCGTCCGGCTGGTCAGCACCACCGAATCGGCGCCGAACGCCAGCCGCACGCCTCGCGACTCCTCGTTGGTCAGCAGCGCCGCCTGGCGGATGCGGTGCTCGAACTGTCCGCGGTCCAGCGTCGCCTTATGCGTGGCGTCCTTCGGGATCACCTCCGAGTACTTCGGGAAGTTGCCCTGCGCCAGCGAGCTGACCAGCACCGCACGCGCCGTGCGCACCAGCACCTGGTTCTCCTCGACCTTCACCTCCAGCGTCTCGTCCCCGTCGTCGGCGATACGCTGGATCAAGCTCATCAGCTTGCCCGGGATGATCGCCGCCACGTCGCGCCCCGCCGCTGCGGGCAGTGTGCCCTTCGCCTGCGCGAGGCGATGCCCGTCGGTCGCCACGAGCTGAAGCTTCTTCCCGCTGACCTCGCACAGCACCCCGCTGATGGCGTAGTGGCTGTGCGCCTTGGCGGTGGCGAACAGCGTCTTGCCGATCATGTCGGCCAGGACGCCCGAGGCGATGCGGAAGTCCCCGTCGCCCTCGAAGTCCGCCACCGCGGGATACTCGCCCGGGTCGTAGCCGAAGATCTTGAAGTGGCTGCCCGCGCCGCGGACGTGGCAGGCGTCGGCGTCGGCCTCGATGGTCAAGCTCTCCTCGTCGCTCGACTCGCGGACGATCCCCGCCAGGCGCGCCGCCGGAATCAGCGCCTCGCCGTCTTCCTCGACCTGCACGGCGGTGAGATGGTACCGCACGCCCGCCTCGAGGTCCGTCGCCAGAAGCGTCAACACCCCGTCGCCGGCGACGAGCTTGACGCACTGGAGGACCGGCTTGGGCGTCCGCGCCGCAACCAACTGACCCGTCAGCGTCAACGCTTCCTGCAATGCCGCCGTCTGCGCGATTACCTTCATGGCTGTTCCCGTCCGGGCCGCATGGCCTCACGAGTTGTGCTCACACGCGGACGGTTATACGCCCCTGCGGGCGGGCTTGCAAGACCCCGGCGAAAACCGGCCGGGAGCTTTCGGCGATCCGCTGCACCGGCCGAGCAGGAGCGCCTCGCGGCGACGCCGAGCGGCGAGACGTGAGGCGCCGCCTTGACTGCCCCGGGCAGGCAATAGTATATTAGCGTATACTCAAATGTCGCAAACGCCCAAGCAACTCGCGACGGTGCTGAAGGTGCTGGCGGTCGAGACGCGGGTGCGGATCGTCCGCC
>JBMCUM010000073.1:0-8643 GCA_048622595.1 Planctomycetota bacterium
ACCTTCCGCTTCACGGGGCTGTTCGTCCCGGCTGCGGCGCCCGAGCCGCCCGCGCCACGCGGGGCGGTCACGGACAAGACGCGCGTGCTGGTGATCGACCCGGTCGAGTCCGACGGAGCGACCGTGTGCGACGCCCTCGCCCGGGTCGGGTGCCGGACCGCGCGGGCCGGCTCGGTCGAGCAAGCCCGCCGCCGTGCCGCCGAGGCCGTCCGGGCAGGGCGCCCGTTCGACGTCGTCGTCCTCGGTGCCGACCGCGCCGCGACGGACGGAGTCGCCGCGGCCGAGCGCGTGCGCGAGGCGATGGGCGAGCATCAACCCGCGATCGTGCTGACGACCTCCGTGGGGCTGCGCGGCGACGCCGACGCGTGCCGCCGCGCCGGAATCCACGCCTATCTGACCAAGCCCGTCGCCCCGGAGATTCTGCGCGATGCGATCGACCGGGCGATGACCGCGGCGCGGACGGAGACGGGGAGCCCGCTGGTGACGCGTCACTCGCTGCGGGGGGCGAGAGGGCCGATGCGGATCCTGCTGGCCGAGGACAACGAGATCAACCGCGAGCACGCCACGATGCTGCTGGAGGAGTGGGGCTGCGAGGTCACGTGCGCCACGACCGGCGGCGAGGCGGTCGAGGCCTGCGCTGACGGCGGGTTCGACCTGGTGCTGATGGACATGCAGATGCCGCAGATCGACGGATTGGAGGCGACGCGGCGCATCCGCGCCGCCGAGGCGGAAGGCCGACACGTTCCGATCCTGGCGATGACGGCCAACGCCATGCCCGACGCGGCCGACGCCTGCCGCGACGCCGGCATGGACGGGTACGTCGCCAAGCCGGTCTCGCCCGCCCGGCTGCGTGAGGCGATGGCGCAGGTCGGCCTGGACACCGCGCCGCGCGGGTCGGACGCGACGGACGGAAACATCGATGACGAGGCGGACGACGGGGCGGGCGAGCAGGCGGCTTCGGTCTGGAACACCGACGCGGCGCTGGCCGCGGCGGGCGGTAGCCCCGAGGCGCTGGGACGGCTGGTCAACGCGTTTGCGGACGACTGGCCGGCGTCCCGCGACGCCTTGCGGCGGGCCGGGGCCGACGCGGACGGCGACGAGGCGGCGCGGCTTGCGCATAAGCTCAAGGGATCGTTGGCGCTGCTGGCGGCGCCGACAGCGACGAAGGCCGCCGAGACGCTGGAGCAAACCGCGCGAGACGGCCGCGGCGACCGCATCGTGGCATCCGTGGACGAACTGATCGAGGCGGTGGAGGGCTTCTGCGCCCGCGCCGCTGCATACCTCGGCGCCCGGCGGGAGCCCGGCGCCGCCGCACCGAGCGGAAAGGGACATCATGCGCGTGCTGATCGCCGATGACGACGCGACGTACCGTCAGTGGCTGGAGATGCTGCTGTCGGGTTGGGACTTCGAGCCGGAAACCGTCTCCGACGGCCAGCAGGCGATGGCTGCGCTGCGGCGTCCGGATGCGCCGCGGCTGGTCATCCTGGACTGGTGCATGCCTGAGGCGGACGGGTTCGAGGTGGCGCGCTTCCTCCGCGGACAGCACCACACCAGCGACGCCTACGTGCTGATGATCACCGGAAGCCGGAGCAAGGATGACATGCTGCAGGTGCTGGTCTGCGGTGCCGACGACTACCTGATCAAGCCGTTCGACCCGATGGACCTGAAAATCCACCTGCGCGCCGCGACGCGGATACTGCACCTCCAGGCGGAGCTGGCGAACCTGCGCGGCGGTGGTCGCCGGCAGCCCGCCGGCAGCCACGCCCGCTAGTCCGCACGGTGGCGCACCGCGGGGCGGTTTTGCGGAAGGCGAAATGATGATCGACGCCGGAACGACAACGCCCTTGCCGGTCCGCCCGGAGCTGCTCGGGACGGTTCTCGAAGACCTGCCGGATCGCGCGATGTTGTGCGATACCGAGCTGCGCGCGCGGTGGATGAACCGCGCCGCCCGCGACCAGGCCGCGCGCCGGGGGGTCGCCGAGCCGATCGGCCGGACCTGTCACGAGATATGGGCCGGCCGCGAGGCGCCCTGCGAGGGCTGCCCGCTGGTCGAGACGTTGCGGAGCGGCGCCGGTCGCGTCGGCGAGCACGACACCCCGGACGGGCGCACGTGCCGGGTTCAGGCCTATCCCGAATCGGACGGGACGGGCGCTGCGGGGGGAGTGCTGGCGGTGTTCCGCGACGTGACGGAATCGCGACGTTGCGAGTCGCGGTTGCGGCAGGTCGACCAGCAGCGGCGGCTGGTGATGGATAATATTGCCGAGACGGTGAACTTCAACGACCGCGAGCTGGTGGTCCAGTGGGTCAATCCGCAGGGGTGCGAGCTGGCGGGCAGAACGGCCGAGCAGATCGTCGGGCGGCACTGCTACGAGATCTGGGCGGGGCGGGATGAGGCGTGTGCGGACTGCCCGGTCGTCGAGGCGATGACGACGGGGCGCCAGTGCTCGCGCGATGTGCAGACGCCCGACGGGCGGTGGTGGTACGTCGCGGGCACGCCCGTGCGCGATGATCGCGGGCAGGTCGTCGGCGCCGTGGAGGCGACCATCGAGATCACCAATCGCAAGCGCGCCGAGGCGGCCCTTCGCCACGGCGAGCATCGTTTCCGCACGCTGGCGCAACTGCTTCCCGGCATCGTCGCCGAGACCGACCTCGAGGGCAACATCACCTTCGCCAACCACAACGCGTATAAGGTGATGGGCTACACCGCGGCAGACGTCGAGCGCGGGCTGAACTGTTTCGACCTGATCGCGCCGAACGAGCGCGATCAGGCGCTCGCCAACGCCCGTCAAGCGTTGCGGGGCGAAGATGCCGGGCTCAACGAATACACCGGCATCCGGAAGGACGGTTCGACGTTTCCGGTGTTGATCCACTCGGCCCCGATCCGGAGCGAGGGGCGCGTTACGGGTCTGGCCGTAATCATCATCGACATCACCGATCGCAAGCGGATGGAACAGGCGCTGCGCGACAGCGAGAGACGGTTCCGCGCCTTTGCCGAGCTGCTTCCGGGCATCGTGTTCCTCGCCGGGCCCGACGGAACGCTGACCTTCGTCAACCGCAGCGGTCAGCAGGCCCTGGGCATCGATCCCGAGCGGATGAAACGCGGCGTCAACTGCTTCGACCTCGTGATTCCGCAGGATCGCCGGCGGGCGCGCGCCAACGTCGCCCGCGTCTTTCAGGGCGAACAGGTCGGGATCAAGGAATACACGGGCCTGCGCAGCGATGGCGCGACGTTTCCGATGCTGGTGCACGCCACGGCGATCTCGCGGGACGGAAAGGGACCGGCTTTGGCCGGCATCGTCCTGGACATCACCAGACGCAAACGCGCCGAGCAGGAGCTGCTCCGGGCCAAGGAGCAGGCCGAGGCTGCCGCACGCGCCAAAAGCGCCTTCCTGGCCAACATGTCGCACGAGATCCGCACGCCGATGACGGCGATTCTCGGGTACGCCGAGTTGCTGGGCGACGCTTGCTCCGACGGGGACGACTGGCGCGAGCACGTCGAGATGATCCGGACGAACGGTCGGTATCTGCTGGGGCTGATCAACGACATCCTGGACCTGTCCAAGATCGAGTCCGGGCGGATGGGCCTGGAGCGGCGCGAGGTGCGGGTGGGCAACCTGCTTGCCGAGGTGACCAGCATGATGCGCCCGCACGCGGTGGACAACGGCAACACGCTGGAAGTGGTCTATACCACGCCCGTCCCGGAGACCGTCCGCACCGACGAGGTCCGTCTGCGCCAGGCGCTGGTGAACCTGCTGGGCAACGCGGTAAAGTTCACGAAGGACGGACAGGTCAGCGTCGAGGTCTCCTGCGCCGAGGCGTGGCGCGACGGCGGTTCCGCACTGCGACTGGCCGTGTGCGACACCGGAATCGGCATCAGCGACGAGCAGATGGACAAGCTGTTCGAGCCGTTCGACCAGGGCGACGCCTCCACCACGCGCAAGCACGGCGGGACGGGGCTGGGCCTGGCGATCACCCGACGCATCGTCGAGCTGATGGGCGGCGAGCTGACGGTCGACAGCGTCGTCGGGCAGGGCAGCACGTTCACGCTGACCGTACCGACCGGACCGCTGGAGGATACCGACATGGTCGAGGCCTACGAAGAAGCACACGAAACGCGAACGTACCCGACCGTGACGCGGCCGCTGCAACGCCTGGACGGCGTGCGGGTGCTGCTGGCCGAGGACGGCGAGAGCAACCGGCGGCTGATCCAGACCTTTCTTCAGCGCGCCGGGGCGGAGGTCGCCCTGGCCGAGAACGGCCGGGAGGCGGTCGAACACGTCCGGGTCGAGCCCTTCGACGCGATCCTGATGGACATGCAGATGCCGGAGATGGACGGGTACGAGGCGACGCGACTGCTGCGTCGAGAGGGTTGCAACGTTCCGATCCTGGCCCTTACCGCACACGCGCTGAACGGCGACGGACGCAAGAGCATGGATGCCGGCTGTGACGCCCACTTGACCAAGCCCATCGACCGGGGCGAGCTGCTCGACGCCGTGGCGCGGTACGCCGACGGGCAGGGCGACCCCGCAACGGCGGGCGAATCCGACGGCGCGGACGAGCGGAGCTCCGCCGGCGACGACGCGCCCGAACCGTCGCCGCCCGACGTGCTCACGAGCGACTTCGCCGACGATCCGGACATGGCCGAGCTCGTGTCGGACTTCGTCGACCGGCTGGGCGAGCGGATCAAGGCGATGCACGCCGCGCTCGAGCACGAGCAGTGGGAGCGGCTTGGCCGGTCGGCTCATCAGCTCAAGGGTGCCGGCGGGGGATATGGGTATCCGGCTGTAAGCGAGGCGGCGGCGCGGCTGGAAGAAGCCGCAACCGGCGGCGACCGCGAGGCATCCCGCCGACGACTGGGCGAGCTGGAAGGTCTTGCGGCCGCGGCGCAGCGAGGATTGTCCACGGGTGAAGGGGCGCAGGGAGACGAACCGTGAAGGTGCTGATCATCGACGACGACCCGGACGCGCTGGCGATCGCCCGCGCGCGACTGAAACCGGAGGATCTGTCCGTGGTCGCCCACAGCGACGCGACCACCGCCGTGGACGCCGTCCGCCGCGAGCAGCCGGACCTCGTGCTGCTGGACATCGACATGCCGGGCGAGTCGGGCTTCGCCATCTGCCGACAGCTCAAGTCGGACCGCGAGCTCGTGCTGATTCCGGTGATCTTCCTGTCGGCCTCGTCGAAGACGCAGGACAAGGTCCGCGGGCTGGATTACGGTGCGGTGGACTACATCACCAAGCCCTTCGACGCGTTCGAGCTTCGCGCGCGGGTGCGTGCGGCACTGCGGACCAAGCGCCTTCAGGACATGCTGGCCGAGTACGCCCACATGGACGCGCTGACGGGCATCGCCAACCGTCGGGGATTGATCGATCGCCTCAAGGGCGAGTGGGCCCGCGCCGCACGCCAGGGCGGGGTGTTGGCCTGCGTGCTCGGCGACATCGACCGGTTCAAGGCGATCAACGACAACTACGGCCACCCGGTCGGCGACAGGGTCCTCCAGGCCGTCGCGCGGGCCATTGCCGGGGAGTGCCGCCAGATGGACCTGCCGGCGCGGTACGGCGGAGAGGAGTTCGCCGTGCTGATCCCGGACGGCTCGTCGGACGATGCGGTGCACCTGGGCGAGCGCTGCCGGCGCAACGTCGCGTCGGTGGCGGTCGCCGCCGACGACGTCACTGTGCGCGTCACGGCCAGCTTCGGCGCCGCCGACTCGCGCGCGGCCGAGTCGCCCGAGGACCTGCTCGCCCGCGCCGACGAGGCGCTGTTCGCTGCGAAGGAATCCGGACGGAACGCCGTCGTCGCCGCTTGACGCGCCGCGCCGACGGGCGGCGAAAACGGACTTTTCTCGCCCGTCGGATTGCCTATGCTGGGAGACCGTCGAGCGATGCCACGGGGCTGCCTGCGATTATGAACGGGTTACTGTCAACAACCGCCGTCGCGCGTCTGCTGGGGGTCTCCGTCGGCTCGGTGGCCAAGTGGATCGACCAGGGGCGGCTCAAGGCCGGACGCACGCCGGGTGGGCATCGCCGCGTGTCCGCCGGAGATGTGGTCGACTTCCTCGAGCGCCAGGGGCTCCCGGTTCCGGACGAGCTGCGCGAGGCGACCCCGAAGGTGCTGATCGTGGACGACGAGCCGGACGTCGTCGCCTGGCTGGCCGCGGAGGTCCGCGACGCGCTTTCGGACTGCGAGGTGCTCGAGGCGTATGACGGGTTCGCCGCCGGCGAGATCGTCGGCGCCGAGCATCCGGACGTGGTCGTGCTGGACATCCGCATGCCGGGGATGGACGGTTTCGAGGTTTGCCGCCGCATCAAGAGCCGCCCGGCGGCGCGCGAGGCGACCATCATCGCCATCACCGCCGACTACAGCGAGCAACTCGCGGCTGATATTGTCGCTTGCGGCGCGGAGGTTTGCCTGGCCAAACCGCTCGACCCGAACGATCTCATCTCGCGCATCAAGGCCGCCATCGCTCGGTGATTCCATAGGCCCAGGGGGTATCGCACTTCGGCAAACAGTGGGCGGTGGGCTTGCCTGCGTGCACGAATACGTGGAAACGCGGCCGGCTCAGACGGGTCCTTGACAAGCTGTCCCGCTGAGCGTTGCCTGGCTGGCGTATTGGTCCCCGCTCATTCGGGCAGACGCTTGCCGCAGAAGGGGCAGTACTTCCACGAGATGTGCATGTCCTTGCCGCAGCATCTACGCGGTACGTGCAGCGAGTCTGCCGGCAGTTCGAAAGGGACGACGCCGCCAGTTTCGTTGGGTGTCTCGGCCAGCGTCACGGTGAGTTCGCCCTTGTGGTACGGGCTGACGAGCTTGCGGCCTCGTTCGTCGGTGGCGCTGAACACGTAGATGTGGAGATTTTGGCCTGCCGGGCCGAGGGCATTGGCGAGGATAGGTCGCACCGCGGCAAGGAGCGTCTGCAAGTCGTCGGGAAGTTCGTCCATGGGCTTGAGAGCGTGCTCGTCGCCTTCGTGGTCCGTGTAGACAGTGGTGGTGGTCCTGGCCACCGCCTCCCTGCTGTGGAAGGTGAAAGCTCCGAAGGGGCTGATGTTCGCGCGCACCACGGCGAGCATGAAGTAGGGCTCGAGCACCTCGGACATCTCCGCTGCGGCTTGCTCGTTGACCCCGTCGTCTTGTACGAACGACACCTGCCAGAACTCAAACGGTATGTACCAGACCAGATTCATGCCGTCCGTGGGACCGGCCGATTTCTGAGACTCGTTTATCAGCGCGTCGATGCGCACGTCAGCGAGTTTCTTCCTGTCGGCGGCCGGGGCGGTCGCCCCCGTTGCCGTCAGCACACACGCCACTATTGCCGCGACAAAGACTCTGCGTTTCATGATCTGTTCTCCTCTGGGTTCGTGTTTGGTCCGGCCTGCTATTGGCGCGTTTGCCCGCTTCCGGTGACGATCCACTTGCAGGTGGTCAGGTCCTCGGCGCCCATCGGCCCGCGCGCGTGGAGCTTGTCGGTGCTGATGCCGATCTCGGCGCCCAGCCCGTACTCCCCGCCGTCGCTGAACCGCGTCGAGGCGTTGACCATCACGCTGGCCGAGTCGACGGCGGCGACGAACCGCTCGGCCGCGGCGATATCCGTCGTGACGATCGCGTCCGTGTGCGCCGAACCGTACGTGCTGATGTGATCGACCGCCTCCTGAAGCCCGTCGACCACCTTCACCGCGAGGACCATGTCGAGGTACTCCGTCGACCAGTCGTCGTCGGTCGCCGGCGTCATGTCGCCGAACAGCCCGCGCGACTTCTCGCAGCCGCGCAGCTCCACCCCCTCGCCGCGCAGCGCCCTGCACACGCGCGGGACGAACTCGTCGGCCACCCCCGCGTCCACCAGCAGCGTCTCCATCGCGTTGCACACGGCCGGGGACTGACACTTGGCGTTGAGGCAGATGGCCTCGGCGACGTCCGCGTCCGCCGCGGCGTGGACGTAGACGTGGCAGTTTCCGGAATAGTGCTTGATGACGGGGATGGTGGCGGCCTCGGCGACGGCGCGGATCAGCCCCTCGCCGCCGCGGGGGATGATCAGGTCGATGAGTCCCTCCGCCCGGGCCATCGCGGGGACGACCTGGCGGTCGGTGGTCTGGACGACGGTGACGGCGGCGGCGGGCAGCCCGCCCGCGTCGATCCCCGCTCGCAGCGCCTCGGCGACGGCGAGGTTCGAGTTCAGCGCCTCCTTTCCGCCGCGGAGGATGCACGCGTTTCCGCTCTTGAGGCACAGACCGGCGGCGTCCGACGTGACGTTGGGTCGTGACTCGTAGATGATGCCGACCACCCCGAGCGGGACGCGGCGCTTCTCGATCCGCAGCCCGTTCGGGCGGTTGTACGCCGCGACCGCCTTGCCCACCGGGTCGACCTGCCCGGCCATGGCCTCCAGGGCGGCGGCCATCTTCTCCACCTTCGCGTCGTCCAGCGTCAGTCGCTTGACCATCGCGTCGCTCAGCCCGAACTCCTCGCTGCGGGCGAGGTCCTTGACGTTGGCCGCCTGAATGTCGGACGCGCGCCGCCGCAGCGCCTCGGCACAGGCGCGGACGGCGGCGTCGCGGTCGGCGCCGCGCGTCACGGCGAGCTTGGCCGCCGCCTCGCGCGCCGCGCCGGCGACGTCGCGGACGTATTGCTTCGGGTCCATGGGGGTCTCCGGTG
>JBMCUM010000074.1:0-8640 GCA_048622595.1 Planctomycetota bacterium
TCGCCGGCCCGACGGTCGAGCAAGCGCCTGAGCTTTCCGAGGCGGCCGCCGAGGCGGTCTCCGTGCTCGTCCAGCTCGGCGAACGCGCCGCAGAGGCCCAGGCGCTGGTTGAGCGGGTGCTGGCCGTCTCGCCCGATCTGGACACGCCCGAGACCGTCCTCCAGGCCGCCTACAAGCTCAAGGCCGGGAGCCGATAACCACGGAACGCGAAATGACGAAACACCGGGCAAGCGGCAAACCGGGAATCCCCGTACGGCAGTGCGTCGCCGGTGGGTTGGCGTTTCGCAGTTCAAGCGTGTTCACGTTTCATGCCCCGTATTTCGAATCCAGGATGGCAGAACGATGTCGCGCGAAAAGGTCATAGCGGCGCAGAGCACCGGTCCCGAGGAGGAGCAGTTCAACGCCTCGTTGCGTCCGACGCGGCTGGACGAGTGCATCGGCGGCGACGAACTGCTGGAGAAGCTGCGCATCAGCATCGAGGCGGCGTGTCGGCGCGACGAGCCGATGGAGCACGTTCTGCTGCACGGCCCGCCGGGGCTCGGCAAGACCACGCTGGCGTACGTCATCGCCCACGAGATGGACAGCGCGATCAAGGTCACCTCCGGTCCGGCGCTGAGCCGCCCGAGCGACCTGATAGGCATCCTGACGAACCTCGAGCGCGGGGACGTATTGTTCATCGACGAGATCCACCGCCTGGCGCCGGCGGTCGAGGAATACATCTACCCGGCGATGGAGGACTACAAGGTCGACTTCGTCGTGGACTCGGGCATGCACAGCCGGACGATCAACCTGCCGCTGAACCCCTTCACGCTGATCGGCGCGACCACGCGGGCCGGTCTGCTCAGCCCTCCGCTGCGGACGCGGTTCGGTATCGCCCACCATTTGGACTTCTGGTCCGCCGACGACCTGTTCCTGAGGTGCCGCATGTCGGCCGAGATGCTCGAGATCGCCTTCGATACCGACGCACTGCACATGCTCGCCGGTCGGGCGCGCGGCACGCCGCGAATCGCCAACCGCCTGCTGCGCCGCTGTCGCGATTACGCCCAGGTCAAGGGCGACGGGCGCCTGGACGAGCCCACCGTCGCGGCGGCGCTGAAGCTCGAAGGCATCGATACGCTGGGGCTCGACGAGTTGGACCGGCGCTTCCTGCGGACGATTATCGAGGTGTACAAGGGCGGACCCGTCGGCATCGAAGCCGTTGCCGCCACCCTCGGCGAGGAGACCGACACGCTGGTGGACGTCGTCGAGCCCTTCCTCCTCCAGGCCGGGCTGCTCGCGCGCACCCGCCGCGGGCGCCTGGCGACGATGAAGGCCTACGAGCACCTCGGCATCTCGGGCGCGCCGCCGGGGGAGGACGGGGCCCTGTTCACCGACAACGGCTCGGCGTAGCCCGCGCCATTGGGGATCGGGCCTGTTCAGCCGGCCTGAAGCCACACCGGGCTCGACCAGGCCCGGGCGCCCGAGGCGCACGTCACGCGGACGTAATAGTAGGCGAACCGCCCGAGGTACGGCGCGTCGAGCAGCGGAAGCGTCTCGTCGTCGGTGAAGCGGCACTCATCGTGCCATCCGTCCAGCCGCTCGCTGTGAATCGTCTCGCCGTTGCGAACGATATCCACGCGCGTCAGGTGGCTTCGCCCGGCTGCCTCGATGCGGATCTCGCGGGGGCGGGACGCGTCCGGCCAGGGCGCGCAGCGCCCCATGTCCTGCCCGGCGACGGTCACGTCCAGGTAGACGCGCTCCAGACTGGTCGCATAGCAGTTGCGGTCAGCGATCCCGTCGAAGATCGCCCGCCTGCTCAACGTGTCGCTGCGCACGGCCGTCATGCCTGGCGGGCCGTCGAGGTGATCGTCGCCGAAGCCGGCCGGCATCGTCGCGTGCGTATCCGTCCCGCCGACGAACCCCAGCCGCAGTCCGGCGTCGAGCAGGTCGACGACGTAGCTGGGACCCTGGTGGATCTTCTTCAGGGGGTTCGGGTTCCCGCGGTACTCGCTCGTGCCCCACTTGGAGTGGATCTCGACGACGGGCATCCGCTCGGCGCCCGGGTAGATGCTCTCGGGGATCTCGCCGTGCTTGCCCGTCCGCGTGGTGTGATGCGGAACCGCGAAGAACCGCTCGCCGTCGGGCATCACCTCGGCGAGCTTCTCGCACACCGTCCGGACGCTGCCTTCCTCGAAATCGTCGACGAACATCTCCGCCCACGCCGTCATGTAGATGTTGTTGTCCCCGCCGGCGCCGCCCTTGAAGGACGCCTCGTAGCCCGGGAGCGTCACGAACACGGGCGGGTCGTCATGTGCCTGCGAGGCCGCGACGGATTCCTTCCACTTGCCCGGCGTACATCGTCCGTTGGAGACGTGATCGGCGGCGGTAGCCCAATCCAGACCGGCGAAATGCCGCGCCGCGACGAAGCAGAACGCCAGCGACCGACAGCGGACGGCGTGGCAGTCGCTCAGGACCGTGTGCACGTGCGGGTCGCCCCACCACAGCGTCCGGGCATTGGTCCGGCAAATGACCGGGTTGCTGTGAAACGTGCGGCCGTCCAACTCGGCCGTGAAGCGATAAACGCCTTCTTCCGGGATCACGAACCCGTCGGCGACGGCCACGGCGGGCTCGCCCGCAGCGAAGCGGACCTCGGCCTGCTTGGGCGCGGCGAACGCACCGCGGATCGTCACCGCCCCGTCGAACGCGACGCTCGGGTAGCCGGTTGCGTCGGCCAGGGCCAACCTCAGGGCAAACGCCTGCCGCGGGCGCACCACGGTCGGGGCGACGAGCTGCGCCCGCTCCGGCGCCGCTCCGGGCGCTTCGACGGCCAGGATGCGGCGATCACGCTGCGGCGGATAGGCGACGTTGACCATGACGAACTCCGGGACGATTGGGCGCCGGGGCGGCGGCTTGCCTTAGATCCCCCAGGTGCGGGCGAAGGCGGCGAAACTCCGGTCGTAGGTCTTCTCGACCTCGTCGGGAAAGCAGCAGGCCGGCAGTTGCCGCATCCGCAGGTGGTAGCGCAGGCACTCGCAGCACACGCCCTTGCGCGGGCATCCGCCGTAGGTGCAGTTGCAGTTTTCGAGATTCCGGTCCTTGTTGCACTCCACGGCATCACCTCGTTTGCGTCAGGCGTTCTCACCAGGGCGGGCGCGACATGGTACAGGCGCGTCGCCGCGGCCGCAACGCCGGGTCAGTCCTTCTCGATGCGTTCCGCGGCCTGGGCGGCGAGCGGCGACTCCGGGTAGCCCTCCACCAGGCGCTTCAGGGCCGCCCGGGCCTGCTCGCCTCGCCCCAGTCCGGCGTGGGCCTGTGCAGCCAGCAGCAGCAATCGCGGGGCGTGGGGCGAGTCGGGATTGGCCGAGACGAGCGTCTCGGCCCGCCAGGCCGCTTCGTCATAACGCTTCTGCGCCATCAGAAGCCGCACGCGCAGGCGCGTCAGGTTGCCTTGAAGGCGGTCCGCGGGCAGGAGTCGGCCCCACTGGTCCAGCGTCTCAGCCGCGGCGTCGAACTCGCCCTGGCGGGTCCAGGCCTCGGCCTGTCGCGCGAAGCTTCCGCGCGCCACGGCCGGCGCCTTGCGGCGCAGGTCGCCGCGACCGGCTTTGCGATACGCCTCGGCGGCCTTGTCGCCGTCTCCGCGGGCGCGGTGGACGTCGCCCAGCCCGATCTTCGCGGCGCGGATGGGATCGGCCGTCGTCAGGTGGGCGTAGTCCTCCACCGCACTGCGGAACAGCGACTCGGCGCGATCGGGGTCGCGCAGCTCATCGAGCGCCAACCGACCTGCGCGAACCAGCAGATCGGCCGCCACGGCCGGGCTGTGAACCTTCGACGCCGCCTCGCGGAGCATCTCGACCGCATGATCGGTCCGGTCCGTCTGGCGAAGCAGCTTCGCGTACAGCGGCAGCACTTGGCGGGCGGCCTCGTCGGCGATCCGGTCGCCCGCGACGACCGCGGCGCTGGCGTCCAGCGCCGCAGCGTCCTTCCCCGTGCGGTGCAGCAGTACCACGGCCGCGGCCGCGCCGACGTCGCTCAGTTGCGTGAAGTCATACCCGGCGACGATGTCCGCGTAGGCGCGGGGGCGGTCGATGTCGCGTACGGCCTGGCGCTTCCACGGTCGGGAGACGGCGATGCGGTTCGTCCGCTCCAGCACGCCGATGCCCGTCCGCGCGCGGACCGTCACCGTTCGCAGCCCGTCGGTCACGTAGACGTGCTCGACCTTCGTCCCCTCGGCCGTCTGCCCGTCCCCGAAGGTCCATTTCCACGTCACGTCGCGCGGGACGCGACCGGTGGGCAGCGCCGTAAATACGTAGCGCTGGTAGTAACGCCCCTCGAGGAACGCCTCCCCGGCGTGCTCGCACCGAAAGTCCACGCCCGCTGCGCTACCCTGCTTGCGCATCGGTCCGGGCTCGGCGCGGCAGACCGGCGGAAACGCCCCGGGCGGGATGATCGTGCGACGCTTCTGCCCCGGGGGGCGCCATGCCGCGGCGATCACCGGGTCGCCGCGGTCGCTGATGTGGTAGACGACCACGCGGTGCAGACCGCGCGACAGCGTGACCGACTCGGCGTTGCGCGGGCGGCGGTGCGGACCGTGCCGCCCGCCATGGTCCACGACGAGTTGGCCGTCGACCAGCAGGAACGAGGCGTTGCGGCTGGACAGGGCGAAGAGGTACTCCCCGTCGCGCGGGCAGTTCACGTGCGCGGTGAATTTCCGCGCCACGCTCGGGTCGACGCCGAACATCGTATGCCCCAGGAAGATCCGGTCCACGAAGTCCGCGCCCAGGCGCTGCTTGGCGCGCCTGTCGATGACGTCGCGGGCCTCGTCCAGCGTCGCCGCCCCCCCGCCCGGGTACCGCCACGTCTCCAGAAGCACGCCGCGACGTACATCCAGCTCGGGCCGCTCGGTCGGCGGCTCGGCGCACCCGAAGTACACGTA
Organism: Planctomycetota bacterium; assembly: GCA_048622595.1. Taxonomy (GTDB): domain Bacteria; phylum Planctomycetota; class Phycisphaerae; order SM23-33; family SM23-33; genus JAGXKT01. Next base: position 4,913 of record JBMCUM010000074.1, read on the forward strand.
GTACTGCCGCACCCCCTTCTGCATGGCGAACGCGACGCGCACCCTGTCGCCCGGGCCGACCATCAGCACCCTGCACGGACGCTCCACCCCTCGCGCCGTAACCACGCGGACGTCGCTACCGTCCGCCGCGGCTTTTCCGCCGGTCAGCATCGTGACCACGGCCACGTCGTCCCCGGGCCACGTGGTCGGCTCGCAGTCCTCCACGGCCACCGGGCGTCGATACCCCCACGCCAGGTTCCACCACCCGGCGGCCCGCGCCTGCGGGGCCGCGGCGAGCAGCGCCAACGCGGCGACCGTGGCGAGCCGGCGGACCACCGCCCCGCTCAACCGAAACGACGTTGCTTCGCCCGGTGTGCGTGATTCGCTGGCTTTCATATGAGATCGATTCTACAGTGGCGGCGGCCCGCGTGTGAGGGGAAATCGCGCCGACCGTAAGCAGCGAAAGCCGCCGCATGACCGGACCGACCATCGAGGCCGTTATCTTCGACATGGACGGAACGCTCGTCGAACCGCTGCTGAATTTCGACGCGATCCGTACCGAACTCGATATCCCCGCGGGCGCAGGGATTCTTGAGGCGCTGGAGCGGATGCCGCAACAGCAGCGCCAAGCCGCCCGGCGACGCCTGCGGGCCCACGAGTTGGCTGCGGCGCGCCAAGCGAAAGAGATGCCCGCGGCGACGGACACCGTCCGCGCACTGCAGCGCGCGGGGGTCAAGACCGCCCTGCTGACGCGAAACGACCGCGAGGCGATGGAGACGGTCCTGCAGCGGCTCGGCGTATCGTTCGACCTGGCGTGGGCGCGGCAGGACGGTCCGATCAAGCCCGAGCCGGACGGAGTCGTCCGCGCCTGCCGGGCGCTGAACGCGCCCCTCCAGCGAACGGCCTGCGTAGGGGACTTTCGGTATGATATGATCGCGGCGAACGCGGCCGGGGCCGTCAGCATCCTTCTGGCACCGGGCGAACGACCGGATTTCGCCGACCAGGCCGACTACGTGATCCGCCGGTTCGATGAGTTGCTTATGCTGTGCGGACGCTGACGAAGCGGTCGCCCGGCGCGGGGCTGGTGTCCCGCTGGGCGGTGGCGCGACCATGGCAAACCTTCCACTGGCCAACATCCTCCGCCACAAACTGCGCAGCGTCCTGTCGGCGCTGGGTATCGGCATCGGCATCTGCATGCTGGTGACGCTCAGCGGGCTGGCGCGGGGCAGCCTGTACGAGGTGGCGGATCGCTGGGAGGCGGTCGATGCCGAATTGATCGTCTATCCCCGTATCTGGGGCGACAACGTGACAACCCTCAGCGGGGTGGGGCTGCCGGACCGGCGGATCACGCAACTGCCGCGGACACACGACGCGCAAGTCGCGGCGGCGACCTGTGCGTTCCTGTGGCGGATGGAGCTGGCCGGGCAGGACCAGCTCGCCGTGGGCGTGGACAGCGACCCGACGGCGTGGAAGCGCCTGACCGGCGGGCGCGAGCCCGCGCGCGGGCGATGGTGCGAAGGCGAGGTCGCCGCCGACGGGCGCACGGCGTCGCAATGGCTGGTCGATACGCTCCTGTCCGAGGCGCCGTCGGCTTCGGGCGCCGATGAGTTGTCCGACTGGCCGACGACCCGGCGCGTGCTCTCGGCGCAAGCGATACACGACGAGCTGCGCCGCCGCGGGGGCTTCGAACTGGTCATCGATGCGCGTCTGGCCGAGGCGGGCGGATACCGCGTCGGTCAGATCGTCGAGGCGGCCAATCACCGCTGGCAGATCGTCGGCATCGTCCCTGCCGGGGGGCTCGCCCGCGTGTTCATGCCCCGCCGGGTCGCCCAATTCGTGTTCGGCAGCGGCGACATCCGCAAGAGCACGGTCGGGTTCATCAAACTCCGTGACGGCGTGGACCCGGCCGAAACGGCCGCCCTGCTGACCGACGCCACGCGCCAGGCCGTGCAGGTACGCCAATACCGCCAGATGCTCGAGCAGAAATTCGGCGTAATGTTCCGCTACGTGGACATGGTCAATTCCCTCGCCCTGCTGATCGCCTTCCTGTTCATCATGGTCACGCTGTATACGATGGTGCTCCAGCGCACGCGCGACATCGCGATTCTCAAGGCGTGCGGCGCGACCAGCGGGTTCATCCTGCGGCAGGTCATGGGCGAGGCCTGCCTGCTGACGATGGCGGGTCTGGTCGCCGGGGTCGGGCTGAGCTTCCTGGCCGCCTGGGCGATCGGAACCCTCCACCCCCTGCTGACGGTGACCATCACGTGGTCGTGGCTGGCCGTCGCCGCCGGCGTCGCGGGCCTCGGAGCGGTGACCAGCGCCATGTACCCCGCCTGGCGGGCGACGCGCGTGGACGTCGCGGCCGCGCTGACCTTGGAGTGATCGCGACAGGCCCGGACTCATGAGCAACGGTCAGACCATTCTCGAAGCGCGATCGCTGGCGAAAAGCTACGGCAGCGGACGGGCCCGCGTGGAGGTGCTTCGCGGGCTGGACCTGTCCGTCCGCCGCGGCGAGTTCCTGGCAGTGATGGGCCCGAGCGGCTGCGGGAAGAGCACGCTGCTGCACGTGCTGGGGCTGATCACCCCGCCGGACGCCGGAAGGGTGGCGATCGACGGGGCGCCCGCCCCGACGGGCGAGGCGGCGCGAACCGCGCTGCGACGGAGTCACCTCGGGTTCGTCTTCCAGCGGTTCAACCTCATCGGGGTCCTCAAGGCGCGAGACAATGTCGCCATCGCCCTGCGCCTGCGCGGGGCGAAGCTTGACGGGCACGTCCACCGGCTGTTCGAATGGATGGGCGTCGCGCACGTCGCGGGGCGCCGCCCGGGCGAGATGTCCATCGGCGAGCAGCAGCGCGTGGCCGTCGTACGCGCCCTGGCCCACCGCCCGGCGATCATCCTGGCCGACGAGCCGACCGGGAACCTGGACTCGACCAACGCCGAAGCCCTGCTCAACCTGCTGGGCACGCTGAACCGACAGCAGGGGCAGACGATCGTGATGATTACGCATTCGGCCGCCGCGGCGGACCACGCCGGGCGCGTGGTGAGCATGCAGGATGGCAGAATCCTCGATGGGACAACCTGACCCGGGCGGCGCGCTCGGCCCGGCCTTGGGCCTGGACGGCGACGGGATCAGCATCCGCCGGTGGTTCGCGTTCTACTCGCTGCTGGTGCTCGCGGCGGGTGTGCCTCTGGCGCTGCGGATCGGCGAGCAGGGCTGGAGTTGGGATGCGTGGATCGACCGCACCACAGCGACATTCGCCGCCACCGACGCCGGCGTCAAGCTGCTGGGCTTCGCGCTGTACCTGTCGGTCTGCTGCACCTTTCTGCCCCTGCCGACCGGGTGGATCGTCGCGGGCGTGGCCACCCGCCAGGCCGCCGTCACCGGAGAGTTGTGGACGACCGTACTGGTCGTCGCGGTCGTGGGCGGGCTGGCCTCGACGGTGGCCAACCTCAACGACTACCATCTGATGACGTGGATTCTGCGCAGCCGACGCGTCGCGCGGGTGCGCGACACCCGCGCCTATCGCGTCGCGGCGCGCTGGTTCGCCCGGGCGCCGTTCTCCATCCTCGTGGTGTTCAACGTCCTGCCCATCCCCGTCGACGTCATCCGCATGCTCGCGGCGACCTCCCGTTACCCGCGGGCGCCTTTCGCGGCGGCAAACTTCATCGGGCGTTCCCTGCGGTACGGCGTCATCGCGTTCGTGACGTTCTGGTGGAACCTGGGCGGGATTGCCGTGCTGGCGCTGCTG
>JBMCUM010000075.1:0-8633 GCA_048622595.1 Planctomycetota bacterium
ATTTGTTTGGCGTCCATGCCGTATATCCTTTCGGGATAAAGGGTCCTGAAAGGCGGCATCGGCCAGCCGCCTGATGTTTCTTGAGCTAAAGTTTCGTTGTAGTATTAGGGCCCGCGCAAGACGAGTCGCAGCACGCGCCGCGTGGTGTCGGTCACCTTCACGCGGTCGTCGATCCGCAGCGGCGCCACCCACACCACGCCCAGCTCGTCGCAGACGCACACGACGCCGCTGCGCTGCTCGTGCGGCAGTTTGGCGTTGGTCAGGAAGTCGCTGACCGTTTGCCGACCCGGAGCGCCCAGCGGGACGAATGCGTCCCCGTCGCGCCGCGAGCGCGCGATCGGACGGCCGCGCACCGCGTCGGCATCCAGCCAGGCCTCGCCGGGTACCGCGCCGCGTCGCCGGGCCCGGCAGTGGGCAGCGAAGGCGTCGCGGTCCAGCGGCTCGACGCGCGCCTCGACCCGCCGCCCGTCGCCCAGTCGCGTGGTCCCTGCAGCGTCCAGCTCCACCGCGGCGACGTCGGCCGAGGCGGGCTCGACGCGAGCGACGGTCAGCACGTCCCCGCGCCGGCGCGCCTCGAACCCGCCCGGAAGCGCCACCGCGGGCGGACCGTCCGACAGGACCGTCGCGGCCAGCTCCGCCAGGCGCTCGGCGCCGAGGGCGCGCAGCGGCACGCCGGCGCGTTCGGCCGCGGCGCGCAGCGCGTAGGTCTGCAGGACCTCCGGCAGGGCCCGCAGGGGCTCGCACCGCAGGACGACCCGCCCGGGGTCGGCGACCCGGACTGCTGCGTCCAGCGCGGCGACGGCCTGTCCGTCGGCCCAGGTATCGACCTCCGCGGCGGCCCGCGCCAGTCGCAGCAGGGCCTCGTCGACCCGCGGGTTGAGCCGCTGACGAATCCACGGCAGCAGCTCGTGTCGGACGGCGTTGCGACGGTGGCGTGTCTCGGCGTTCGTGGGGTCGGTCCGCCACTGCAGCCCCCGCCGCCGGCAGTACGCCTCGATCTCTTCCCGCCGCGCCGTCAGCAACGGGCGGACCAGCGTCGCGCCGCCGCCCAGCGACCGCCGCGCCGGCATCCCCGCCAGCCCGCGCAGGTGCGTGCCGCGACAGACGCGGTACAGGATCGTCTCGGCGTTGTCGTCGGCGTGGTGACCGACGGCGACCACGTCGGCGCTGGCGTCCTGCGCCGCCGCGCACAGGAAGCGGTACCGCGCCGCCCGCGCGGCGTCCTCGATCCCCCGCCCGTCGCGGCGGGCCTGACCGGCCACGTCCGCACGCTCCACCACGACCGGAACCGCCCATCGCCGCCCCAGCTCGCGGACGAAGGCGGCATCGTCGCGGCTTGCGGGGCGCAACCCATGGTCCAGATGCCCCACACTCAGCCGATACGCCCTGCGCTGATCGCGCGCCAGGTCCTTCAGCACGGACAGCAACGCGACGCTGTCCGCGCCGCCGGAGACCCCTACGAGCACCCCGGCGCCGGAGGGGATCAGCGCCCGCGCGTCGATCCAGGCGCGCGCGCGAGCCACCAGCGGGTCATCTTGGCGGTTGTCCCGGCTCACAAGGGGTTATAGTATCACCTCCGTCCCAGCGGCAAAACGCCATGCGACCCACGCCCCGCGCACGACATGAGTTGGCGCTTGTGATCCTGGCCGCCACGACGGTCCTGGGCGGGTTCCTCGCCTTCCACGACGCCCAGGTCAGCGATGAGCAGGTTAACCTCGCCACGGCGGCGCTGAATCGCCACGACCGCGGGCTGTTCCCGCACGACCCGGTCTACGGGTCCAGCAACCTGTGGCAGCTCCACACGCCGGTCTTTCAAGGGGTTCTGGACCTGGTGCTGGTGCCCACGGCCTACGAGGACCCGCTGCTGGGCTTCCGGGTGCTGGCCGCGGCGGTCATCGGCGTGTACTTGTGCTCGATGTACGCCCTGCTGTGGCGCCAGTGCCGCAGTTGGTCCGTCGCCGTGTTCGTCGCGGTGCTGTCGACCACGGTGACCTACGCTCCCGGGGGGAGCTTCTGGGGGATCGGACCGCTGGCGACGATCACCCCGCGCGGGGTGTGCATCGCCTTCGCGCCGCTGATCTTTCTGGGGCTGCTGGGCAGCATGGGCGGACGCCGCGACGGCGAGCAGCCCTGGCGCACGGTCGTGATCTTCGCCTGCGCGGGGCTGCTGGGAAACCTCCACCTGCCCACCGGCATCCACCTGACCATCCTGCTGGCGATCGCGTACCTCGCCGCACGGCGCGCCCGACCGTCGAGCTGGCCGGTGGCGCTGGGGGGGCTTGCAGCCGCCGCTGCAGGCGCACTGCCCTACACCGCATACTACGTGGCCATTCGCTCGACGGTGCCGCTGGGCGAGGGGGCGGCCGGGTACGTCGCGGCGCGTCAGGCGCTGGCGGCCGGTGGCGCCGAGCTGCTGTATCCGGACCTGCTCAAGCAGCTCGTGGAGTGGGCGCCGTACGTCGCGGCGCTGGCGATTCCCGCCGGGGCCGTGCTCGTTCGCGCCGGACGGTTCCGTCTGCGCCACGGCGCGTTGTGGCTGGGGGTGCTGGTCGGCGGGCTGACGGTAGGCCTGGGCGCCCACGGACTGGGGCAGCTTCACGCACGCGCCCACGACCTCGCCCCGGAGACGCTGCTGGCCGGTGCCGCGGCGCTGGTGATGCTCCCGCTGTACGTGCTGCTGGCCCAGGCGCTGACCAACCTGTTCCGCGTCGTGCGGACGCACCGCGGGCTGCTGCGCTGGGTCTGCTTCGCCGCCATGGTTGCGTGGATGCTCCCGGCCGACAACCTCCACGTCGCCCGTCACGGGACGTACCGGGCGGCGAGCTCGTTCATGCCCCCGCCGCGGCGCCCCACGCGCGTCCGCGAGCTGGCCGAGCGACGCCAGGCCCGCGCCGAGCGCGCCGCCGTCGGGCGATGGCTGCGAGAGCACTCCGACCGCGGCGCCGTCGTCCTGACGGACCGCGCCGAGCTGCGCCTGGCGGCGCGGCGGTCGATTCCCGCCGCCGAGGCAGACCTGGACTATTACTACCGCCTGGCGCCCGGACGCCTGGAGGCGTGGCGGCTTCGCCTGCGGCGTCAGCGGCGCCTGCTGTCCCAGCCGGTCCGCCCGTCGGACCTGGTGCGGTTCGCGACCGCCTTCGCCCGCCGTCGCGGTCTTCCACCCGATACGCCCGTCCTGGCCGTGGTCCCGGCGCCGCTGGCCTCGCCGGAGCTGAACGCCTGGGAGGTCCCGTCGCGCGGATGGGGGCGGTTCGTCCGCCTGTACCGCGTGCGGGTGTCCGAGGCGCCGTCGACCGGGCCCGGCACGCGAGCGGCGCCGTAGCCCGGAATTTTGCCGTTGCGGGTCTTGTCCTGGCGCCCCGAAGCGGTATACTCGGGCGTTTCCCGGCCCGGTCGGTAGAGCCCGCGCCCGTCGTGTCCGGTGCGGGCAGGTCGCCTCAACCACGCCCCGCGACAGCCCGTCGGGGTCGGGGTGCACAGACAGAGTTCGGAGAAGACTATGCCGGCGTCCAAACCACAGGATATCCGCAACATCGTGCTGCTGGGACACGGCGGCGCGGGCAAGACCACCCTCGCCGACGCCATGCTCCACGCCGCGGGCGTCACCGGGCGGCTCGGGTCGGTCGATGACGGTACCAGCCACTTCGATTACACCGACATCGAGCGGGAGCGCCAGCACTCGGTTGACCCCTCGGCCGGTTACTTCGACCATGCCGGAAAGACCGTCAACCTCATCGACACGCCGGGGTACCCGGACTTCGTCGGCGGCGCCATCGGCGCGATGGGCGGGGCGGACGCCGCCGTCATCGTCGTCAGCGCCACGGCGGGCGTGGAGGTCAACACGCGGCGGCTGTTCAACGTCGCCCGCGAGGCCGGGATGCCCGTGGCGGTGGTCGTCAACAAGCTCGACGGCGAGAACGCCGACCTGGCCGGAACGCTGCAGGCGGTAAGCGAGACGTTCGGAACGGCGTGCAAGCCGATGACGCTCCCGACCGGCGGCGGGTCGGACGTGATTGACTGTTTCACCAACGACTCCGGCGACGCGGACATCGGCGACGTCGCCGAGGCGCACACCGAGCTGATCGAGAACATCGTCGAGAGCGACGAGGACCTGATGGAGGCCTACCTCGGCGGCGAGAAGATCCCGCCCGACAAGCTCGGGGCGGGCTTCGCCAAGGCGATGGTCGAGGGCACGGTGATGCCGGTGTTCTTCACAGCCGGAAAGAGCGAAGTCGGCATCAAGGCGCTGATGGACGCGGTGGCGACGTACTTCCCCTCCCCGGCCGACGCCCGGGGCCTGCCGGTCCTCGCCGCCGACCCTGACCAGAGCGACGAGGAGCCCGAGACGGTGGACGTGGCGGCCGATGCGTCGAAGCCGTTCATCGCCCACGCGTTCAAGATCACCTCCGACCCGTACGTGGGCAAGCTGGCGTGGGTGCGGATTCTCCAGGGCACGGCGTCGGCGGACACGGGCTACCAGCTTCGCGACGAGAAGAAGGGCGCCAAGATCGGACACCTGTTCAATATCCAGGGCAAGGAGACCGAGGAGGTCGACCAGGCCGTCGCGGGCGACATCATCGCCCTGGCGAAGGTCGAGGAGATCGCCGCCGGCGACGTGCTGCACGCCGAGGCGACGCCGATGTTCCGCCGACGTCCCAAGGCGCCGACGCCCATGTACTCCCTGGCGGTGATGCCCAAGAGCCGCGGCGACGAGCAGAAGCTCTCCGGGGCGCTGCAGAAGCTTAGCGAGGAGGACATGACCTTCACCGCCGTTCGCGACGCCCAGACCAACGAGACGGTCATCAGCGGCATCGGCGACCTGCACCTGCGGATCATGCTGACCAAGATGAAGTCCCGCTTCGATCTCGAGGTCGAGACCAAGCCCCCCAAGGTCCCCTACCGCGAGACGATCACCCGACCGGCCGACGGACACCACCGCCACAAGAAGCAGACCGGCGGAGCGGGGCAGTTTGGCGAGGTGTACCTGCGGGTCGAGCCGCTGCCCCGCGGGGAAGGGTTCGACTTCGTCAACGAGCTGTTCGGCGAGTCGATCCCGCGCCAGTTCCTGCCCGCCATCGAGAAGGGCGTCCGGGACGTCATGCACGCCGGTGCCGTCGCCGGGTATCCCATGCAGGACATCCGCGTGGCGATCACCGACGGAAAGCACCACCCGGTCGACTCCAAGGAGGTGGCGTTCCGCACCGCGGGAAAGAACGCGTTCATCGACGCGATCAACAAGGCCAAGCCCACACTGCTCGAGCCGATGGTGGACATGGAGATCACCGTCCCGGCCGAGTTCATGGGCGACATCGCCAGCGACCTGTCCGGAAGGCGCGGGCGGATCCAGGGACAGGAAATGCTTCCCGGAAACGTCTGCGCGGTCCAGGCCCAGGCGCCGCTGGCCGAGGTGATGCAGTACAACAGTCAGCTCCGCTCGCTGACCGGCGGGCAGGGCAGCTACACGATGGAGTTCAGCCACTACGAGCCCGTGCCCGGCAACGTGCAGGAGCAGATCGTCGCGTCGTCGAAGAAAACCGAACAAGAGGAAAGCTAAGCGCCGGGCCCGCCCGGCGCACGTGCTGGAGGCGATACCATGCCACGCAAATGCCCCTTTACCGGAAAGAAGACCCACAGCGGGCGGACCTACACCAAGCGCGGAAAGGCGAAGTACCTCGGCGGCGTCGGCGTCAAGACGACCGGGCGGACCAAGCGCAAGTTCCGCGCCAACATGCAGCGCGTCCGGGCGTTCGTCGACGGGAAGGTCCGGAAGATCAACGTCTCGACCAAGGCGATTCGCGACGGGTACATCACCAAGCCCCCCAAGCGCAAGTACAGCTACACCGCCGAGCAGACAGAGGAATCCTGATCCGGCGACGTCCGTGCTGCAGGCCCGCAAAGATCGCACGGATACACGCGGATAAACGCCAAGCGGCGTTCGGTCACTCCATACCCGTTGGCCGGCATTTCACGGGGCGAAGGTCCGCGAGGCCGATAGCCGGGGGCGCCGGCGGAGCCAAGCCCCCGGAACAGGCCAAACCGATCTCGCCCCGACGGGGCGAGTGGAATGCTTCCAGTTTCCTGCCGGACCCCCTACGGGCCTGCGGCCATACGGCCGCCCGTCTGGGCGCTACGCTCCGGCTCAGGCCCGGCGTATGCGCAACGACGGGCGTCCGGGGGCTTCGCCCCCGGCCAACAACCTCCGGCCCTGCGGGCCGGGCAGCAAGGCCCATCGCCCTACGCCTCGGCCTCAAACTTCCGGTCCCGCGGGCCGGGCAGCAAGGCCCATCGGCTTCCGCCCCGGCCTGATCGCCCATCGTCGTGTTGGACCGAACGCTATGAACTTACCGTACACCGCTTCGGGGTTCTGCGTTTGCGAAAACACAGCGAGCAAACCGCTCACCGCGCCAGGTGCTGCATCATCGCCGCGACCGCCCGCGCCGTACCGCGAAGCAGCCGAAGCGGATAATGCTCGTTCGGCGCGTGGGGGTTGCCGCACGGGGACGTGCAGCCCAGCAGCACCGCCTCGACGCCCGCCTGCCGCTGAAGGCACTCCGTGATCGGAATGCTCGCCCCGCACCGCACCCGCGCCGGCGTGCGCCCGTACGCCTCGCGCAGCGCCGCGCAACCGGCCTGAAGCGCCGGCGAATCCGGCGGCAACAGGAACGGCCGGGCCGTCGCCGTCACCGTCGCCTCCGACCGCAGCCCCGCCGGCGTGTGCCGCGCGACGAAGTCCCGGAAGCTCTCGGCGACCCGGTGCGGGTCCTGTTCCGGTACGAGCCGGCAGGAGATCTTCGCCGTAGCACGGGCGGGGATGATCGTCTTGGTCCCGGCGCCGGTGTACCCGGCGACCAGCCCGTTGCAGTCCAGCGTCGGACGCGCCCAGATGCGATGGAGCACGTCCCGCCCGTCCTCGCCGCCGGTCAGGGCGTCCACGCCCAGCGACGCGGCGTAGTCGGCCTCGTCGAACGGCAGCTCGTCCCAGGCGACCCGTTCGGCGTCGGCGACGTCGCGAACGTCGTCGTAGAACCCTTCCAGCGTGACGCGGCCGGCGTCGTCGCGCAGCGCCCCCACCAGCCGGGCCAGGGCATTGGCCGGGTTGGCAACCGCCCCGCCGTGCCGCCCGCTGTGGACCTCGCTCGCCGGACCGTACAGCGTCACCTCCATCGCCGCCAGACCCCGCAGTCCGCACGTGACGCTCGGAAGGTCCTCGGCGAAAAACGGCGTGTCGACCACCGCCGCCGCGTCGGCGGACAGGCGGTCGGCATGCTCGGCGACGACCGCCTCGATGTTCGGCGAGCCGATCTCCTCCTCGCCCTCGAACAGGAAGGTCACGTGGACCGGAAGCCCGCCCGCGCGGCGCCACGCCGCGACGGCCATCAGCGACGCCCACAACGGGCCCTTGTCGTCGCCGGCGCCGCGGGCGTAGATCGCCCCGTCGCGGATCACCGGCTCGAACGGGGCGCCGTCCCAGGCGTCCAGCGGGTCGGGCGGCTGGACGTCGTAGTGGGCGTAGATCAGCAGACGCGGCGCGTCGGGCGCCTCGGCCCGCGCCGAGCCCAGCACGACGGGCTTGCCCGGCGCGACGACGACCTCCGCGCAAAGGCCCACCGCGTTCATCTGGTCGCACAGAAGCTCGGCGCAGCGGCGGCACGGGTCAGGGCGGCCACGGGCGTTGGCGATGCTGGGAACCCGCAACAGCTCGAAGAGCCGTTCGAGGTGGGCGTCGAAGTCCGCCTCCAGGGCGTCGGTCACGGCGTCGGGCAGCATGGGCGGCTCCGTCAAAGCAGGCGGCGGCGATTGTACCGTGCCCGCGGCCAGACGCAACGCCGCCTCACAGGATGAGCCATATGCGATGTGGGCTTTATCCGTAGCGCGGGCAGGATTGTCGAAGACCTCGTACGAGTCGTATGACCGCAGGGACCCGCGCTACGAACATCGCAAATGGCTCACAGGATCTGCCCGGTCAGCAGCTCGACCAGCTCACCGGCGGGCATGGACCGCCGCCCCATCGGCGTCTGCCAGATCACCGCGCCCTCGTCGGCGAGAAGCTTTTCCATCTTCTGGACCGCCAGGACCACGGACGAGTGGTTCTTGCCCATCGCCCGTCCGATCTCCGGGAAGCTCATCTGCGTGTGTCGCCGGGCCAGGAACATCGCGACCATTCGAGCGGCCGTGACCGTCCGTGTCCGGCGCGACGAGTGCAGGTCCGCCGGGGTGACGCCGAAAAACGTCGCCACGTTCGTCTCGATCTCGCCCAGCGTCACCGCCGACCCGGTCCGGGCGAGGTGCTCGGACAGGGCGCTGACGGCTGCCTGCGCGTCCAGGGTCCGCCCCGACAGCGCCGACAGCGCGGCCAGCTTCGTCAGGGCGCCCTCCAGTTCGCGGACGGATCCGCGGAGGTGGTCGGCGATGCTCTCCAGGACGCCCTCACCGAGATCGAGGCGCATCCGCCGGGCGCGTTGACGGAGGATCTCCAGGCGGGTCTGGCGGTCGGGCGGGTCGATCTGCACGACCATCCCGGAGACGAACCGGCTGATGAGCTTGTCGGAGAAGTCGCCCACCAGCTTGGGGTGGGCGTCGGATGCGAGCACGATGCGGCTTCCGAGCCCCTCGACCGCGTCGAAGGTGTGGAG
>JBMCUM010000076.1:0-8474 GCA_048622595.1 Planctomycetota bacterium
GTTCGGCTCCGTGCTCGACGGCCTCGGCCGCGGCGCCGGGACGGGCGCGCAGCGCCTCGATCAGCATCTTGACGCCCATCCCCACCAGAAGCGCCGCGGCGAGGTATCCGCCGGCCCGCGCGAGCAGTCCGGCCAGGCGGCGTCCGGCCCACCAGCCGATCAAGGGCATGACCAACTGGAACAACCCCATGTGCAACGCCAGGCGCAGCGCCCGTCGCCGACCGTGCCAGCGGACCCCCACGGCCGCGGTGACGCTCATCACATCGGCGCCGAGTCCCACCGCCAGCGCCACCGTCTGCCAGATGCCCATGCGCTGCGCGCTTAGAAGATGCGGTCCTCGCGGTACGCGGTCCACGTCGGTTCGAACGCCTCGTCGTAGACGGGGATCTGCCGGGGCGACACCGCCCACACGCCGAACAGGTCCGCCGCGTCCGGATCGTACCGCAGGCGGAGAATCTCGTCGCGCAGCGCCTCGTTCTCCTCGACGAACCGGTAAGGCCGGTCCGTCGCCGGATCGATCAGGTACGGGTGCATCTCGGTCCCGGACTCATCGAGGATGCAGTGGCTGCCGCGCGAGCCCGCGCCGCGCTCGAACATGGCGCAGACGGCCTTGAGGATGGCCGCGTGGGTCAGGCACTGCTGCAGCGCCGCGACCGCGTCGACCCGGTCGCCCCGCGAGCCGGTGCGCACGCCCCGCTCGACCAGTCGCCGGTACTGCGCCACGGCATCGGACAGAGCGCCGTCGGCGCCGTCGCGCCATCGAAGCTGGGCGCCGTAGCGGGTCATCCTCTGGCGGATATCGTCCATGACCTGCTCGGCGGTCGGCGCGTCGGCAGCGCCCTCGGACCCGCCCCAAAGCCCGGCCGCGGCGCCGGCGGGCGTCTTCCGGGCGCCCTGCACCAGCCGCTTGCCTGAATCCGCCGCATCCGGCTGCTCGGGGCGGCAGGCGCCGGCGATATACTCTGCCGCCCGCATCGCCCCGACCTGCCCGGCGTTCAGCGCCGCCCCGCCGGGGCGCTTGACGCCGTGCGTTCCGGCCATCTCGCCGATCACGAACACGCCCGGGACGGTGCTGCGCCACCAGGCGTCGACGGCGAACCCGCCGTTGGCGTGCTGGGCGCAGACGGCGATCTCCAGCGGCTCGCAGCGCAGGTCGATCCCGTTTTCCGCGTAGATCTCGATCGCCGGGGCATTCATGTGCTCCAGGCGCTCGATCGGCGTGCTCTGCAGGGCGCCGGTGGCCTCGAGATACTCCACCGCCTCGTCGCCCAGCTTGGAGATGTGGAACTCGTCGCCGTCGTCCGTCCCGGCCGGGTTGCCGAGGAAGTCCATCCACACTCGCCGCCGGCGGACGACCGTCTCCTGGTGCACCGCCATGTCGATCAGCGACGAGCCGTGACCGATGATGCGCTGGGAGTCGAACGGCCACTGGTAGCCCTTCAGGAAGATGGCGGTGGCCATCGTCTCCATGTCGGGGAAGTAGTCGTTGAGGAAATCCCGCGGCTCGCTGCGCCCGTCGGCGGCGGTCGAGTAAATCCGCGGAATCACCTGCATGTACGTCCCCGAGACGTTCCAGCGGAACTTCGTGCTCGCCAGGCCGAACTGGCTCTCGGTCAGGTTGCACGCCTCCAGACCCGCCGCCAGCGCCGCCCCGTGCAGCCCGCGCTGGTGCGGGGGGTAGACCGTCCGGGCGTAGATCTCGCCGGGGCCCCCGGCGGCGAGGACCCAGTGCTTCGCCGCGAAGGCGTGCAGCCCCGCGCCGTCGCCGGCGGAGCGGTCGAAGCAGAGCATCCCGACGATGCGGGCGTCGTCGCCGTCGCCTTCGCGGATGAACTCGATGACCGGGTGACGGTCGAGGATGCGGATTCCGAGGCGCTCGACCTCGTCCTGGAGGCGATGACTCATAAACCGGCTGGTCTTCGGCCCGGCGGAGGTCGCCCGCTCGCTCGGGTCGTGGTCGGTCTTGTACCCGACGAACGCGCCGTAAGGGTCGTGGGGGAACGGAACACCCGCCTCCACGAGGTTGTAGAACGCGCGCAGCGAGCAGCCGCCCTCGACCAGCGCCGTGTCCCCGTCGCAGCACCCGAACGCCGTCAGCGTGCGGGCGAAGTCCTCGGCCGTGTCGGCCACGCGCGGACTGGTGCCCATCTTGTAGTAGGTCTGCTTGTCGGAGCCGCTCATGCGGCTGGCGCCGAGCCCGAGCCCGGCCGTGACGACCAGCACGCGGTCCTGGGGCGCCTCGACGCCTCGCGCCCGCCAGAAGCGCACGAGCTGCACGGCGCAGTTCATACCCGCCGCCCCGGCGCCGACGATGATGGTATTGGCACAGGTCAGGGGCATCTCGCGGTCGCCAACGATCACGGTGGGTTCATTCATGGTCGCATGCTCCTTCCCCACGTCGGCGCTCGTCGCAAACGCGGCGGCTTCGCCGGGGGCCCGGCGTCACTGCGACATCAACTCGATCAGCCGGTCCACGTCGACGGATTCGCCGATGACGCGTGTCGCCTGGGCGATCCGGTCGTGGTCTTCCGGCGTGATCTTGAAGACGGTCCCGCGCAGCGTGCTGGCGACACTGTAGGTGTCCTCGTCGCAGAGGACCACCGGTAGGCGGGCGTCCTCGATGAGGCGTTGCACCGCGCCGCCCGGGGCGATCCCCCCGGTCAGCACCAGCCCGGAAACCGTATCGGCGCCCTGCTCGCCCAGCATGTGCGCGCTGAGTGCGGCGTGAATGTTGTCGCTGCGATCGCCCGGCGTGATCACCAGCGTCCCCCGACGGATGTAGCGGACCATGCGCTCGGTTTCCATGGCCGCGACGATCGTGTGCCGGACGCGATTCTCCAGATGCTCCTCACCGGCGATGAGCTTTCCGCCGACGTGCCCGTAGACCTGGTGCACCGTCGGCGATGCGAGCATCTCCTCGAAGGGCACCACCCCGAGGCAGTCCAGCCCGAAATACTCCAGCCCGCGGGCCGTGGCACGCTTGACGCGATCGTACTTCTTCGGCCAGACCTTGTTGATCACCACGCCGACCAGGTCCGCGCCTCGCGCGGTCAGGAACGTCGAGCACAGGGCGATCTCGTCCAGCGCCCGCCCGATGCCCCCGCCGGAGATCAGCAGCGTGCGCGCGCTAAGGGTCGTGGCGACCTCGGCCGAGGACAGCCCGAGGCAGGACCCGGCGGCGACATGCCCCATGCTCTCGACGACGACGACGTCGTACTGCGCCGCCAGGCGGTCGTAGAACTCGCGCACCCGCCGCCGCAGCTTGTCGGAGTCCAGGTCCGCAAGCTCCTTCTCCACGCGCCCGGACGGAAGCGGAATGGCCGTGTCCAGCTCCTGGTTGAACTCGCGCCCGAGCACGGAGGCGACGAGCATGGCATCGTCATGCAGCACGTGCCCCGCCGAGCCCTTGACCCGCTGACCCAGGGGCTTGATGTACCCGACGGACAGGCCCCGGTTCCGGAAGGCGTGAAGCAGGCCGATCGACGTCGTCGTCTTGCCGATGTCGCGTTGTGTGCCGACGATAAAAAGCGGTCGCACGCTGTTTTCCTGTCGCTCGAACGCCGAATACCTATCATGGCGCCCTACGCGCCGCGGCGCCGGGCCTGCATTATACGCCCTGCGCGGCGAAACGACAGCCCCGCGCGCAGGCGGACCCGACGATGAGCTCCGATATCGAAATCTCGCGAAGCGCCCATCCCCGCGCGATCTCCGAGATCGCCGCCGAGGCGGGCATCTGGCCGCACGAGCTCGAACCGTACGGACACCTCAAGGCCAAGGTCCGCCTGGACGTCTACCGGCGTCTGTCCGACCAGCCGAACGGCAAGTACATTGATGTGACGGCGATGACCCCCACCCCGCTGGGCGAGGGCAAGACGACCACCTCGGTGGGGCTGACCCAGGCATTGGGGGCGATCGGGAAGCGCCCCTTCCTGTGCATCCGCCAGCCGTCAATGGGCCCGACCTTCGGCATCAAGGGCGGCGCCGCCGGGGGCGGGCGCAGCCAGGTCATCCCCATGGAGGAATTCAACCTCCACCTGACCAGCGACATCCACGCCGTGAGCATCGCCAACAACCTGCTGGCCGCGGCGATCGACGCGCGGATCAAGCACGAGCAGCACGCCGACGATCAGCGCTGGGCGCGGACCGGGCTTGCGCGACTGGACATCGACCCCGACACCGTGACCTGGCGTCGCGTGGTAGACGTCAATGACGCCGCCCTGCGCTACATCGAGACCGGGCTCAGCGACAACTGGCTGGACGGTCCGCGGCGGCGGACGGGGTTCGACATCGCCGTGGCCAGCGAAGTGATGGCCATCCTCGCCCTGGCGTGGGACCGCAGCGACCTGCGCCGCCGCCTGGGGCGGATCGTCGTGGGAATGAACCGCCGCGGCGAGCCCGTCACGGCCGAGCAGCTCGGCTGCGCCGGCGCAATGGGCGTGCTGCTCAAGGACGCGGTCAAGCCGACACTGATGCAGACGTTGGAGCACCAGCCCGTGTTCATCCACGCCGGGCCCTTCGCCAGCATCGCCCACGGGAACAGCTCGATCATCGCCGACCGGATCGCGATGAAGCTGTCGGACTACGTGGTGACCGAGAGCGGGTTCGGCTCCGAGCTGGGGATGGAGAAGTTCTTCGACATCAAGTGCCGCGCCAGCGGCCTGCGACCGGACTGCGTGGTGATGGTCGCCACCGTTCGGGCGGTGAAGGTTCACGGCGGCGGGCCCAGGGTCACCCCCGGCGTGCCGCTGGACGAGGCCTACACGCAGGAGAACCTCAAGCTCGTCGAGGCCGGGCTGCCCAACCTGCTGCGCCACATCGAGATCGCCAAGTCGTTCGGCGTTCCGGTGGTGGTGGCGATCAACCGTTTCCCCACCGACGCGGTCGGCGAGCTGGAGCGGATCCGCGCCGCGGCCGAGACGGGCGGCGCCACCGCAGCCGTCGTCTGCGACCATCATGCCCGCGGCGGGCAGGGCGCCGTGGAGCTCGCCGAGGCCGTCGTCTCCGCCTGCGAGCAGCCCTCCCACCCGCGCGCGCTGTACGCCGACGACATGCCCATCCGCGAGAAGATCGAGACGATCGCGCGGAACGTGTACCTCGCCGCCGGCGTGGACGTGGCGGACGAAGCACAGCGCCAGATCGAACGGTACGAGCGCGCGGGCTTCGGCGACCTGCCGGTCTGCATGGCCAAGACGCACCTGTCGCTCAGCCACGACGCCTCGCTGACCGGCGTGCCGCGCGGGTTCACCGTCCCGGTCCGCGAGGTGCGCCTCTCGGCCGGGGCGGGCTTCCTCTACGCGCTGCTGGGGCGGATCCGGACCATGCCGGGCCTGCCCAGCCGACCGGCGTTCCTCGGCGTGGACGTCGACGACGAGGGCAACATCACCGGGATGTTCTAAGCCCCGAAGCCCAGAAGCGCCCCGATCTGGTAGACCCCCGTCGCGACGACCCACGCCAGTCCCGTCAGGTACGTGAACTGGAACACCGCCCACTTCCACGAGCCGCTTTCCCGGACGGTCACCGCCACCGTCGCCATGCACGGCGTGGCGATCAGCGCCCAGAGCATGATGCACAACCCTTGCAGCGCCGTGTAATTGTCGTGGAGGATCTCCTGCAGCGTGCCGGAGTCCGGACCGGCGTCCGGACCGACGGCGTAGATCACGCCCATCTGGCTGACAAAGACCTCCTTGGCCGCGAAGGCCCCCACCGCCGCCGTCGCGATCTTCCAGTCGAACCCGCACGGACGCAGCACCGGCGCGATGCCGCGCCCGATGTGCCCGATGGCGGCGTGGTCCAGTTCGGCCTCGCGGCGCGCGTTGCGGACGGCGCGCAGCGCCGCGGTCCGCTGATCCGGACCGAGCCCCTCGCGGACCCGCACCGCCTCGGCGCGGCGGTCGAAGCGTTCGGCCTGGTCAGCGGGAAGCGCCGGCCAGGTCTTCAACGCCCACAGCACGATGACGATCGCCAGGATGATCGTGCCCGCCTTGCGCACGTACTCCCAGGCGCGTTCGGCCATGTGGGTCACCACCCCGCGGACGGTCGGCATTCGATACGGCGGCAGCTCGAGCACGAGCGGCTCGGTCGCGCCGGGAAACAGCGTCATGCGGAAGAGCTTGGCGCAGCAGACCGCCAGCAACACGCCCAGGGCGTACAGCGCGAACAGGACCAGCGCCTGATTGGTCACGTCGAACAGCCCGAGCGGTCGCCAGATCGTCTCGGGTTCGAAGAACGCCCCGAGAATCAGCACGTAGATCGGCAGCCGGGCGCCGCAGCTCATCAGCGGCAGCACCAGGATCGTCGTCAGGCGGTCGCGGCGGTTCTCCAGCGTGCGCGTCGCCATGATTGCAGGAACCGTGCACCCGAAGCCCAGCAGCATCGGGATGAAGCTCTTTCCGTGCAGGCCGATCTTCTGCATCACGTGGTCCAGCAGGAACGCCGCTCGGGCCATGTATCCAGTGTCCTCCAGGAACGCGATCGCCATATACAGCAGGACGATCAGCGGGAGGAACACGAGCACCGCCCCGACGCCGCCGAGGACCCCGTCGACCAGCAGGTCGCGCAGCAGCCCCCCCCCGGACCAGGCGCCGCGGATGCCCGCCGAAAGCGACGCAAGCTGCTCATCGAGCAAGTCGACCACGGGATTGCCCACGGCGAAGGTCAACTGGAAGACGAGGTACATCAGCACGGCGAAGATGGGCAGGCCCACCCACCGGTTGGTCAGGACCTTGTCGATGCGGTCGGACCACGTGCGGCGAAGCTGCTGGTGCTCCACGGCGCGGGCACACGCCCCGGCGATGAACCCGTACCGCCGGTCGGCCAGCACCACCTCGGGCGGCTGACCGGTGACGTGCTCGATGTGCCGGCGGAGGCGAGCGGCCTCGGCGAGCGAGTCGTCGATCGCGTCGGGACACGCCCGTCGCAGGCGGCGCTGCGTCTGGGCGTCGTCCTCCAGCAGCTTCAGGGCGAACCACCGCGGGCGCCCGGCGCCGCACGCGGTCTCGATCCGCCGGGCAAGCTGAGCGACGTGCGGCTCGACCTCCGGGCCGTAGTCGATCCGCGCCTGACGCGCCACCGCCGCGTCCGGCTCGCCGGCCATCTCCACGGCCGCGTCCAGCAGCTCGCCGATACCGCGGGCCTTGTGGGCGACGGTGGGCACCACGGGCACGCCGAGCAGGCGCGCCAGGTTGGCGGTGTCCACGTGGAGCCCGCGTCCCTGGGCGACGTCCCACATGTTGAACGCCAGGATCAGCGGAACGCCCAGCTCGATGAACTGCACCGCCAGGTAGAGGTTCCGCTCCAGGTTGGACGCGTCGACGATGTCGATCACCACGTCCGGACGCTCGTCGATGAGGAAGTTCCGCGCGACGACCTCCTCCTCGCTGCGCGCCGAGAGACTGTAGGTGCCGGGCAGGTCCACCACCTCGATCGCCACGTCGCCGCGGCGGGCGCGGCCCATCTTCTTGTCCACCGTCACGCCGGGGTAGTTGCCCACGTGCTGGCGGGCGCCGGTCATGGCGTTGAAGACGCTGGTCTTGCCGGCGTTGGGATTCCCCGCGAGGGCAACGACAATGCGGTTGTTCGCGCGGTCGGAGCCCACGATGCCGCTATGCTCCCTCCTCGCGGCGCGCCTTGGCCAGGGCGTTGACGAACCGCCGCCCGGCCGGACTGTGCGAGGCGAAATCCGTCAGGTGCCGCACGGCCTGCATGGCACGCTCGTCGAGGACGTGTTCCATGCGGCAGGCGTTGGCGTCGGCGACGGACGGCTCGACGCCGGCGATGTCGGCAAGGAAGCGGCGCAGCACCTCGTGACGTCGGCGGACGCGCTCCGCGGCGCGGCGTCCGGCGTCGGCAAGCTCGACGCGCCCGTAGGGCTCGTAGCGTACCCAGCCGCGGCGGGCGAGGACCTTCAGCGCACCGGTGACCGAGGGCTTGGAGACGCCGAGGCGACGGGCGATGTCGCCCGCGCGCGCCTCGGCGCCGTCGGCCACCAGCGCGAGGATCGCCTCCAGGTAGTCCTCCTGGGACGCGGTCGGTTTTCGTTCAGTTCGCGCCATGATCCATCCGTCCGCCGATCGCCCCGATTATTAGGCATGCCTAACTCGGATGCAAGCCAAAAAAGACCCGCCCGTGCGGGGCGGGTCCTACAGGAGGGCGCAGCGGCCTGCGGACCACCGCAGCCGCCCGGCCCGCCGCAAGCGACGGGCCGGCTATAAGGTTATCAGGGCACCTCAGCTCCGGGACTCGCTCGGGCCGGCGCCGGGCGCGCCGGAACCGCCCTGGTCTGTCTCAGCCGCGCCCGTCTCGGCCTCGGCCTCGGCGGCGAGTTCCACGGCTGGCTCAGCCATGGGCGGGTGCGGATGCCGCAAAATCGCAATCAGCAGCGCCGCGGCCAGCACCAGCCCGCCGCAGATGCTGAACGCCAGCGGGAAGTTGCCCAGGTCGCCCAGGGCGCCGCCGAGCATGGGACCGAAGATCCC
>JBMCUM010000077.1:0-8459 GCA_048622595.1 Planctomycetota bacterium
TCGGCGAGTCCATCAAGTACCGCCGCCGCGCCCAGCAGGCCGAAGGCCGCGCACAGCAGCTCGAGCAGCAGCTCGAAGACCTCCAGACGCAGATCGACCGGCGAGGCGACCAGCTCGCCACCGCCGAGGCCCAGCGCGACGAGGCGCGCCAGCAGCTCACCGCCGCGGAAAACCGCACCGCGGCCGAACGAATGCTCGCCGAGGCCGGGGTCACCGACCTCGAGGCCGCCTCGCTGCTTCTGGCTCAGCGGGTGGACCTGGACGAGGACGTCGACCGCGACGAGCTGGCCCGCCGGGTCGAGCAACTCGTGGTGGACAAGCCGTTCCTGCGTCCTGCCGGTCCCGGCGGCGCGGGGCTTCCCCCCGCCTCGGCCTCGGCGCGCGACAGCGCCGCGCCGCTCGGCGCGCAGCTCGCCCAGGCCGCCGACCGCGCCATCCGCAGCGGCGACCGCTCCGCCGTCGCCGAGTACCTGCGTCTGAGACGACAGGCGGCGTCCTAGGCGACGCCGCACGCCACAAACCGCGCAAACCTGACCCACAGAGGAGCGACCCATGAGCTTTACCGGAAAGGCAACCTACTCCGCCGGAAGCGCCCTGCCCGAGATCGCCGAGGACGTCGGCGACGTGGTCTCCATCGTCTCGCCGTACGAGACGCCGCTGCTGGACCACCTCGGCGACCCGCCGCGTCCGGCGACGAGCACGTACCACGAGTGGCTCGAGGACGAGCTGCTGCCCAACACCGACACCATCAACGACGCGGACTGGACCGACCCGTCGGCCGACGTGACCTTCGGCGTGGACCACGCCGGGCGGTTCCGCGTCGGCGACCAGGTCCGCCCGCAGGGCAGCGGTGAGCTGCTGCTTGTCGGGTCCGTCGATACCGGCGCCGGGACCGTCACCGTCTCCCGCGGGTACGGCGGGACGACGCCGGAGGACCTCGCCGACGGGCAGGTCCTGCATATCCTGGGCAACGCCGCCCTGGAGGGCGACGACGCGCCCGCCGCGCGGTTCACCACCCGCGTCCGCAAGGGCAACTGGACGCAGATCTTCACCGCCGCGGTGCGGGTCAGCGGGTCCGATCTGGCCGTGCGGAAGGTCGCCGTCGCCGACGAGCTGGACTACCAGAAGCAGGAGCGGCTGCGCGAGCTGCTGCGCGACCTGGAGTCCACGGTGATCAACGGGACCGCCCCGTCCGCGACGCCCGAGGGCTCGGCGAGCGTCCGCCGGACGATGAAGGGGATCATCCCGTCGCTGACGACGAACGTCTTTGCCCCCGGCGCCGACGGCTTCCCCGCCGACGGCGACCTGACCGAGGCGCAGCTCAACCTGGCGCTGCGCCGCATCTGGGAGCGGGCGTCGGCCCGCGTGGACACCATCGTCGTCGGCGGCTACCAGAAGCGGCGGATCAACGGGTTCATCACGTCAGGCCGCGCGTACGGGCCCGACGACGTGACCTACCGCGAGCTGGTCGGCGTCTACGAGAGTGACTTCGGCGTCTGCCGCGTCATGCTCAGCCGCGCCGTGCCCGCCGACACCGTCCTGTTGCTGGACAGCTCCCGCGCCGACGTGCTGCCCCTGGCCGGGCGAAGCTTCCACTACAAGCCCCTGGCCGCCAGCGGCGACTACGACGCCGGCGAGGTCATCGGGGAGTACACGCTGGAGCTGCGCAACGAGAGCGCCCACGGCGTGATCACCGGGCTGGACGTCTCGTAACCCTCTCCGCTGCCGCCCCGCTTGCGGCGCGGCGCCCCTCGGGGCGCCGCGCCGCAGGGCGCGAAGGACCGAGCCATGACCGCCTTCTGCACCGATCGAGACATCCTCGCCGTCGAGCCGCTGGTGTACGTCAGCGGCGCCGCGCCCGCCCAGACGCTCGTCGGCGGCGACGACGGTCAGCTTGCCGGCACGAGCTTCACCTCGACGCAAAGCAACTTCACCGACGCCGGCGCCGCCGGCGGAATGGCGCTGATCGTGCTGCGCGGCTCGCCGCCCGGCAGGCAGGCGCTGGAGATCGTCTCCGTCGACGGGACCACGCAACTGACGGTCTCCATCCTGCGACCCGACGCCGGCGGCGAGCCGATCGCCCCGGCGCCCGGAACCGACCTGCCCTTCGAGCTGCGCACCTACGCGGCGCAGATCGCCGGCGTCTCGGCCGACCTTGCCGAGAAGCTGCGCACGGCGTCCGAGGCGGCGGGCGTGGCGGCGGCGGACTTCGCCGACTCGGCCCAGCTCGCCCGCACGTGCGCCCTGGGCGTTCTGGCGAGCGTGTTTACCGCCCGCGCCGAGAACGCCCGCCCCGACGACGCCAACTGGACCAAGGCCGCTCATTACCGCCGCGCCTTCGACCGGGCGCAGGTGCAGCTTCGCCTGGTCGTCGATGCCGACGCCGACGGCCGGGGCGAATCGACACGCACGCTCGGCAACGTGACCCTGCGCAGGACGTGACCATGCCCTCGACGGAACGCGCCATCCTGGACGACGTGACGCAGGCGCTGGCCTGCGGCGGACTGTTCGCCGAGACCCGCGCCGCCGCGGGTGCATCCGCCGCCGGCGCGGGCAACGGCGTGCCCCGCGCGACCGTGATGCTCCAGGGCCGCGACGTGCTCGCCGGCGACGACAGCGCCGACGCCCTGTGGGTACGGTTGCGCCTGCGGGTGGTCATCCACGACCGCGCCGACGACGTGGCCGACGCGGCGGCGCGCGTGGCGGATCTCTGCTCGGCCGCCGGCGCGGCGCTGCTGAGCGACCCGTACCGCTCGGGTCTGTGCAGCGACCTGCCGGTGGGACGCGCCACCGAGCTGGGCGCCACGGACCCGGTCGACATCCGCCAGCCCGAGGTCGAGGTCGGGCTGACCGTCCGCTGCCACTTCGAGACGCAGGAGGGCTCGCCGTGACCCGCTACGGACGCATCGAGAGCATCGCGTTCGGCGCGACGGACCTGCCGCTTCCGGTCTCGGTCCGCGTGGCGCGCCGCGCCGACGCCCGCCCCGCCGGCGGGCAGACCGACCGCTTCGCCACCAGCGTGGAGCTCGCCGCGGCGCGGGCGGAGGTGGAGGTCCGCCTCCGCGGAACCGCGGCGGCCGAGGCGCTGGACCTCGCCGCGACCGCGACGCTGCGCTTCGTCGGGGAATCCCCCGACGGGGGCGATCCCCATCACGCGGAGGACGCGTCATGATCACGCTGGACGGAGACGCCCTGTTCGCCTCGGGCCCGCACGCGGTGCGGGTCGAGTCGCCCCAGCGGGCGGTCCGCCGCCGCGGGCTGCCTGGCCTGGACGGCGAGCTCGTCTTGGACATGGGCCTGCGGTCGCGCCGGCTGGTGCAGACCGGACGGCTGATCGGCACCTCGGCCGCCGACGCCCGCGACCTGATCGCCGCGATCGAAGCGCGCATCGACGGGGACACCCACACCCTGACCGACGGGCTGGGGCGCAGCTTCCCGCGCGTGCTCGTCGAGTCGTTTGCGCCGGCGGCGCCCGTCCGCCACGGCCGGGCGTACTGGTGCGACTACACCGTGACCTACAGGCAACTGCCGTGACCGACCTGCACACCAACGACATCGACCGCCTCCGGGCCGAACCCGTCGATGCCGCACGCCCGGGCGAGGACGGGTGGCGCGTGACGTTCCGCTCCGCTCACGACGGGATGTGCCACCAGCTCTACGTCAACGGGCGGCTGGCGGACTTCACCGACACACCGGCGGGACGCGCGTTCCTCCTGCCGGTTTCGGGCGAGCCGCGCGAGCTGTGCGTCGCCGCCGTTGCGCCCGAACACCGCGCGACCGACCTCGCGGCCGAGCTGCCCGAGGCGGTCCGCCGCCCGAGCTGGGTCTACGCCGCCACGATCCCGCTGACGCCGGACTATCGGCGCGGGGACCGCCTGTCGGTCCATACCGACCGCGGCACGGGCCAGACGGACCCGGACCCGCTCATCCGGCGCGACCTGGCGCCGGTGTGGACGGGGCGCTGGGGCTTCGGCGACAGCGCCTTCGGCCGCGGGGCGATGGGCTACGGCGGGATCGGCGCGCCGGGTCTGGGCGGGGGCGGCTTCGGCGCCGGGGCGTTCGGGTTCGGCGCCGAGGTGCTGGAGATCCGCGCCGTGCTGGAAGAGCCCGCCACCCACACGATCACGCTTCGCACGCATCCGACCGTCGGCGAGCCCGCCGACGCGCCGGGCGGAACCGTCGCCGCCTCGCCGCCGCCGCGCCCGCCGGGCGGGCTGGCCGCGACCGACTACGACCCGCAGACCGCGACGTTGACCCTCGACATCCAGGAAGGTGCATCATGACCGAGCACTACCCCGCCGACGCGGACCTCAACGCCCTGTCGGGCACGATCGACGACGAGCAGGAGGTCCTGTTCATCGCCACCGGCGAGTCGCCGTACTACACGAGCTTCTACAAGATGCTCTACCGCCTGCTGGACGTCGCCCGCCGCGCCGGCGACCTCCGCGTCTACAAGGACGGCGCGCTGAGCTGCGGCGTCCGTGCGGGGCGGTTCATGGCCGGCGACGTCGCCGTAGACTTCCCCGGCGCGACCGGTCAGGCGCTGAGCGACAACGCCCTCAACGCCGTGTACCTCACCGTCGATGCCGGCGCGCCGGCGCTGACGGTCAGCACCGACGGGTTTCCCGACCCTTCGACCACCCCGCACCTTCCGCTGGCGACGATCGCCACCGCCGACGGCGCGTACGCCCACGCGGACATCACCGACTACCGCGGCCGGGCGCTGCTGAGCGCCTGCGACGGGCTGACCCCGGACCAGGCCAACGCGGCCGCAGCGTTCTTCGCCGCCACGGACCTGACCGGCGGCGAGGCCGAAACGCTTTCCGACGGATCCGTCGCCGACGCGCTGCACGTCCACGACGCGGCGGGCCTGGCCGCCGAAGCCGTCACCGCCGACAAGCTCGCCGCCGCCGTCGCGGGCGATGGTCTTTCCGGCGGCGCGGGCTCGGCCTTGTCCGTCAATGTCGACGGTTCCACCATCGAGATCGGCGCCGGCGCCCTGCGGGTCAAGGACGGCGGCATCGCGGCTCCCAAGCTCGCCGCTGCCGCGACGGAGACCATCACCACCGACAACCAGACCATCCAGCACAACGACAAGCCCGTCGTGCTGCTGACGCTCAACGGGCCAGGCGAGCTGACGCTGGGCAGCACGGCATCCGCCATCGCCGACGGGTCGGTTGACGGCCAGGAACTGACGCTCGCCCTGGACACCGTGACCAGTGGCAACCTGAACGTCAATGACAACCCGCCGACCAGCAACTGCCGATTGCAGGGGAACTGGCTGGCTTATGTGGGGGTCGGCTCGTGGCTGCACCTGCGATGGAACGCCTCGGACGGCAACTGGTGGGAGGTTGGACGGGGCAACCGCGAAAACACCAACAGCGGGCGCTACGCAGGTAGTGCCGGCGGCGCGGGTAACACGAACAGCAACATCTACTGTGGCAGCGCCGGCGGGCAGAGCAACACCAACAGCAGCTACTACAGCGGTTCCGTCGGGGGCAAGAGCAATACCAACAGCGCTTACTACTGCGCCACTGTTGGCGGCAAGGAAAACACCAACAGCGCCCATTTCACCGGGTCGGTCGGCGGTAAGGGCGGCAAGTGCCGCCATCAGACCGAGACGCTCGTCGCGGCGAACAAGCGCTCGACCAACGGCGACGCGCAGGTGACGAACTACCTGCAGCGGACGGGCGACAGCGGCTACACCGTCGATGCGAACGAATCGACCGGTCCGTCGTGGCACGAGCTGACCACGCCGGAGCGGTGGGTGCTGGAGGACGGCACGGCCGTCAAGTTCCGCGTGAGCATCCTCGGGGCGCTGTCGGACCAGTCGAAGGTCGCCTCCTACGACCGGGTGATCGTGCTCAAGCGGGACGGGTCGAACAACACCACGCAGATCGGCGCGACGCAGACGGTCGGAACGGACATCGAGGACGACGCGGACTGGGACGTGCAGCTTTCAGCCGACGACACCAACGAATCGTGGAAAGTCGAGGTCCACTGCGCCGACGCCGACAGCGGAACCACGGCGTACTGGACCGCCCACGTCCGGGCGCAGGTCGTTGGGTGAGTTTCGAGCTCGGCGTGCGCCCATACGGGCGGCCGCACGGCCGGAGTTCGCAGTGAAGCGGACGAGCGCGCGACCACGCCCGGCCGCGCCGGGGCGAAGCAGGACGCTCGCCGCAGCGCACACGGAGTGACGACGTGACGGACACTTACGAAATCTATCTCGGCCTCGGCGGTCCGGACGCCGTTGACTACGCCCAGCCGGTCGCGTCGCGCATGGGGCCCGGCCCCGTCGACGTGCAGGTCGACCTGGCGCCCGGGACGCGCTACGTGCTGGGCGCCCGGGCGATCTCGCCCGCGGGCGTCCGGGAGCGCAACACGCACGTGCTGGCCTGCGTCGAGGTCGGCGCAGACGGCGCGCTGCCGCCGCCGCCCCCCCCGCAGCCCCGGGACGTCACGGCCGAGCCGACCGCCGACGGCGCGGTTCGCGTCGAATGGACGGCCTGCGTGGCGGCGGGACGCGCGGTGCCCGACGCCTTCGACGTGCTCAGCGACGACGGAACCGGAACCGTCGATCCGCACGAGCCGGTTGCGACGATCGACAACCCGCCGCCCGGGCAGGAGGAATTCGCCTGCGAGCTTCCCGCCCCGCCGCTGCCGTTGCGCCTCGCCGTCCGGGCCCGTGCCGCCGGACGCACCGGCCCGCCCAGTCGCGTCGTCCGCGTCGCCGCGCCGCCCGCGCCCGCCCCGGCCGTGCTCCTGTGAGGAACCGATGGAACGCCTGACACTGCCATCCCGCACGCCGTCGCCCGTGATCCGCTGCCGCCCGCCGCACGTCTATGTGGCGGGGCGACGACGACGCGACCTGGACGTGCGGTCGGTCGAGCTGCTTGCGGCGCCGGAGTTCGGCCGGGCCCGCGTCGCGCTGCATCCGCCCGCAGGTCTGGCCGAACGCGGACGCCTCGAGCGCCTCGGCGTGCTGCCGGCGGTGGGGATCGACCTGACCATCCGCCCGCGCGGCGGGTTGGAGTTCGCCGGGGTGGTGACGACCCACGCAGCCGGGGCCGGAGCCGACGCCGAGACGCTGGAGGCGGAGGTCCGCCACGTGCTTGCGGTCGTGCTGGGCGAGCCCATCTCCGGCCGGTGGGAGCTGGACGGCGAGGCGCGACCCGTCCACGTGCCGCGCGCCCGGTGCGTATTCAACGGGACCGACGCGGGCGCTTCGACGGCGTTGGGCGAGATCGCAGGCCGCTCGGCGCGCGTGTTCGACGCGGGCGGCGCCGTCCGGTGGACCGTCGCTGACGCGCTGGGATACCTGCTGGCCGTCGGCGTCCCGTCGCACGTGCGCGTCCCGGACGTCGAGGAGCTGCGCGACCTTACCGCGAACGTCGACCCCGGCCGGGTGGACGTGCCCGGCCTGTCGGTCGCCGAGACGCTGGTCCGCGTCGCCCGACGGGGCGGGCTGGCGCTCCGCGCCGCCCGCGACGGGCTCGGGCTGGTCTTCTACCGTCCGGGGCGCGACGGGCGGCGGCTCTGCGTCCGTCAGCAGCCGGCCGGCGAGTCGCTTGATCGCAGCCGCAGCAACCTCGCACGCGCCGCCCTGCGGTTCGAGCGACGCCCGAGTCGGCGCCCCGTCCTCGCCGTCGGCGACCACAAACGCTACGAGACGACGTTGGTCCTGTGCCCGGGGTGGGACCCGCAGGAGGCGACGGGCCGGTGGCGCGACACGACGCGCGGGTTGGCGGACGACTGGCCGCGACGGGCGGAGGTCTACCGCCGCTGGGTGCTCAACGAGCACGGCGGGTACGACGGACCGCCCTGGTCGCTGCCGCGCTATGACTTCGCCGACCTGGGCGAGGACTTCTTCCTGCCCGCCCCGCGGCGCCTGGGCCCGTGCGTCTCGACGGACGCGACCGGCGCCGGTCTCGGCGTCGTCGTCGAGTGGCGCGGCGGCGACGGCGAGGCGTGGCGGCGCTGGGCGGGCCCGGCGTATGCGGCGCCCGACGAGTGCGCCGTCTACCTCGGCGGAGATGCGCTTCCCGGGGCGTACTTCCAGGCGGCGGCAGCCGGAACGGCCGAGGTCCGCGTCACCGCGACCGTCGCGTCCGACGCGCGGCTGAGCGTGGAGATCCCCGGCGACCGCGCCCTGCGGCGCGAGGTCATCGAGCTGCCCGACCGCGGACAGTGGCGCGCCGTCCACGCAACCAGCGTGTTCGCCGGAGGCGCCGCGCCCGGCGAGCCGCGACTGCGCGACGACACCGACCGCCTGCGCCGCATCGCCGAGCGCCACGCGCGAACCGGCGCCCACGCTTGCGACGCCGAGCTGACCCTCGCCTGGGTGGAGCCCTCCTGCACCGTCGGCGACCGCGTCGACCGCATCGGCGGGCGGGCGCTGGAGCTGGCCACGCGAGCCGACCGCGACGCCGTCGTCACCGCCGTCCGCCACACCTGGG
>JBMCUM010000078.1:0-8346 GCA_048622595.1 Planctomycetota bacterium
GACGCGACCAGCGCCGCGTGCAGCGCCAGCGACAGCACGACGGCCGCACGCCATGCGCGGGCGGGCGGGCCCCGGCCCGCGCGGTACGCGCTGCGGCGGGAGGTCGCGTCTAGAACCGCCACCTCAGGCCCGCCTTGAGGTTGATCCCCGGCTCGTTGACGCCGGAGCCGTGGATGCGGTAGTCGGCGTTGGTGACGTTCTCCAGGCCGACCCACACATCGAGATCGTCGCTGACGCGCCACCCGCCGCGGAGGTCGAACACCACGTACCCGGGCGTGCCGCCGGGCGGGATGCGCTGCGTGTCGGCCTTGTCGCGGGTGGAGAGCTTGTCGGCCTGGCAGGCGAAACTGCACGCCGCCTCGGCCCACAGCGCCCGGTCGGGCGAATCCCACCGCAGGCCCACCTGCCCGCTCGGCGGCATCAGGCGGCTGAGCGGCTCGGACACCTTCACCGGCGCCGAGGTGGGAAAGGTGGTGACCTCCCCGTACATCCACGAGAACGACCCGAAGGCCGTCCACTGCGGCGCGAACCGCCACCGCGCCGCCACCTCGACGCCTTGGATGAACCCGTCGCCGGCGTTTTCCTTCGTGACCTCGTTGTCGCCGTCGACGACCGCCCCGGTCGGCGTGCGCAGGATCATGTCGCTGATGTCCGTATAGTAGTAGCTCGCCTCGGCGGCCAGGTTATCGTAGCGCGCCTTGAGCCCGAGCTCGTAGCTGACGTAGTACTCCGGGTCCACGCCGGGCGAGGGCGTCTCGATCTCGTCGGTCCGCGCGGTGTCCAGGCGGGACAGGTCCGACAGGTTCGGCGCCCGGAAGCCCTGCGAGACGCCGCCATAGAGGTTCCAGTGCTCCTCGGGGTCGAGGAACCAGCTCAGCCGGGCGCTGCCGACCAGCGTGTCCCACTGCTCGGAGATGCGGATCCGCTCGCCGGTGTCGGGGTCCTCGACGCTTTCGGCCTCGGCGCAGGCGAGCGTGTACCGCCCGCCGAGGGTCAGGTCGAGGCGCTCGGCAAGGGGGATCTCGTCCTGGACGTACACACCGAGCAGGTCGTAGCGCGCGTCGTCGCCGACCGGTCCCTGGATGGCGCTGCCGGTGAAGGTCCCGTCGGCGGCGTAGTTGTCACGGAACGATTCCACCTCGTCGTGGTACCACTCCACGCCGTAGGTCCACCGCCCCACCGGGCTCGGCGAGACGAGCTGCGCCGTGACGCCGTAGGTGTGGACGTCGAAGCCCTGGTCGTCGCGCCGCCCGTCGGCGCGGACGCGTCGCCGACGCTCGCGCAGCAGTTGGTGGCTGAAGGTCAGCTCCACGTCGTCGACGGCCCCGCCGAGGTTCCGCCGCCGGTAGCGGACGTAGCTCAGCGCGCGGTGCTCGTCGACGATGCGGGCGCGCTCGTCGCCGACGGTCGTGTCCTCCCAACGCATCCCGTGGACGGTCTTGTGCGTCCGCCAGGCGTCGTCCTGGTAGAACTGGTAGTGTGCGAGCGTCCACGTGGTGTCGGCGTCGGGGTGGTACTGGAACTTCACGTCGCCGGCACACGTGCCGTAGCCGGTGTAGTCCTGCGGGCCCACGCCCCCGCCGCCGTCGACGTCGCCGAACTCGCGAAACGTCCCGCCGACCAGCAGCCCCGCCCATCGCCCGTAGCTGGCGTTGATCTCGCCCCGGCCGATGTAGCTCCGCTCGGCCGAGGAGACGCGCCCGTAGAGCTGGCGCCACGATTGCAGCCCCTCGCCCAGGATTTCCGGCCGCCGCAGGACGGCGTTGACGGTTCCGCCGACGGCGTCGCTGCCGTGGAGGACGGACGCCGGTCCCTTGACGACTTCCATGCGGTCGATGGTCGCCGGATCCACCAGATTCCAGTACTGGTTCGGTCCCGGGCGGAAGACCGAGTTGTTCAGGCGGATCCCGTCGACCAGCAGCACCGTGCGGAAGCTGGTGAACCCCCGGATGTACGGCGAGCCCTGCGCGTGGGCCGTCTTCTGCACCATCACGCTGGGAACGTCCTCCAGCGCACGCGTCGCCGTGCGGTACAGGCGGTTGCTGCGGAAATCGCCGAACTCCACGGTGTTCACCGCGTACGGCGCGGCGAACGCCTCGATCTCGCCGCGGGTCGCGGTGACGACGACCTCGCGCAGCCAGCCGGGGTCGCGTCCGTCCGGTTCCTCGGCGGTCGGCCGGGTCGCCGGAGTGCGGTCATCGGCGCCGGCCGCGGCGCAGAACACCGCCACGACCAGAAGCGCCAAGAAAGATACGTGCGGAATCACGGCGGACTTGCCCCGACGGGGCGTGCGGCGATTGCGGCGTGTCGGGTGCACGGCTCGGGTCCCTTCGCGTCGTGGGTGGAGGTTGACTGCGGCGTGTGGCCTGGTGATCGCCCGCACCGGCGTCGAGCGGAGGCGTCGCCGCGGGCGCCCGCGGCGCCGTGTGCACTGCAAGCCGGATGCCATCGCCCGAGCGCGAACGATAAGATGCTTTCACACAGGAAGTTGCGCCAATCCCCGCTCCGCGGCGCCGCGTCGGCGTGCACAAACGCTGTGCAGCGATGCACACGATATGTGCGGCCGGTCAGCTCCCCACGTCCGACAGCCCTAGCTGGCGCAGCTTCTTCCGCAACGTGTTACGGTGCAGGCCCAGCCAGGCCGCCGCCTCCGATTGCTTGCCCCCGAACCGGCGCAGCGCCTCTTCGATGACGGCCCGCTCGACCGGGGAGATCGCGTCGCGGTGGGCCCT
Source organism: Planctomycetota bacterium (assembly GCA_048622595.1). Taxonomy (GTDB): domain Bacteria; phylum Planctomycetota; class Phycisphaerae; order SM23-33; family SM23-33; genus JAGXKT01. The sequence continues at coordinate 2,733 of JBMCUM010000078.1, forward strand.
CGACGCAGCGGGGTCGATTCGCCCGAGGTACGCCCGCGCCGCCTCCTCGGGCGAGGCGGGCTGCCCGCCGCGCCCCGGCCGCGGCGCGTTGCGGCGGACCGGCTCGGGGAGGTCGTCCGGGGTGATGACCTCCCCGGGGCACACGGCCACGGCGTGCTCGACGGCATTGCGCAGCTCGCGGACGTTGCCCGGCCAGGGATAGCGGGACAGCACCTCCGCCGCGGCGTCGCCGAGCCGGTGGCCCCGCCCGGCGACGGCCAGAAAGTGCTCGGCGAGGGGGACGATGTCCTCCGGTCTGTCGGTCAGAGGAGGCAGGGCGATCTGCACCACCGCCAGGCGGTAGTAGAGGTCCGCGCGGAAGCGCCCGGAGCGCACGTCGGCCTCCAGGTCGCGGTTCGTCGCCGCCACGATCCGCACGTCGACGTGCACCGGTCGGGCCGAGCCGACACGCTCGATCGTCTGGCAGTCCAGCACCCGAAGCAGCTTGACCTGCGCCGCGGGGGGAAGCTCGCCCACCTCGTCCAGCAGCAGCGTGCCCCCGTCGGCCGCCTCGAACCGCCCCGTCCGCGCTTCGGTCGCGCCGGTAAATGCGCCCCGCGCGTGTCCGAACAGCTCGCTCTCGGTAAGGTTCTCCGGCAGCGCGCCGCAGTTGACGGCCACGAAGGGCCCCGCCCGTCGGGCGCTGTGCTCGTGCAGGGCCCGGGCGATGACCTCCTTGCCAGTCCCGGTCCGCCCGAGCAACAGCACCGTCGCGTCGTGGCGGGCCACGCGGGCGACCTGCTTGAACACCTCCTGCATCGCCGGACTGGTCCCGATGACGCGCGACGCCCGCGCGGGCGCGCCGGCGACGCTGGACCAGCCGCTGCCCGCGGCGCGGGCGGCAAGCTCGGCGGCGCGATCCAGGTCCACCGGCTTGGGCAGGTAGTCGAACGCGCGTCCGCCCAGCGACCGCATCACGGTCTCCAGGCCCCCGTACGCCGTGATGACGACTACGGCCGCGCCCGGCGCGGCCGAGGCGAGCTCGCCGAGCACGTCCAGACCGTCGGCGTCCGGCAGGCGGACGTCGAGGAAGATCACGTCCGGCGGCTCGCGCCGCGCGGCCGCCAGGCCCTCGGCGCCGGACGCGGCCGTGCGCACAACCCAGTCGCGCCGCGCGAAGAATCCCCGGAACGCGTCGCAGATGGACGGCTCGTCGTCGATGACCAGGATGGCGCGTCGCTCGCTCACGTTGGAGGGTCCGCCGGCATGTGCATCGTACGCCGCCTCGAGGGGCGCCTCAAGCTGCGGGTGGGTCGCCGGACCCTCGTCGGTGGGCGGGAAGCTCGACGCGAAACGCCGTGCCCGCCTCGAGGCGACGGTAGGAAATCCGCCCGCCGAGCCGCTCGACGATGCGACGCGACAGGTACAGGCCCAGACCGGCGCTTCCGGGCTTGGTCGTCACGAACGGCTCGAACGGGTCGCCGTCGGCCTGGTCGAGCCCGCGCCCGGTGTCGGCGACCTCCACGCAGGCCCGCCTCCGGGCCCCGCCGTCTTCGACCGGCATCACCCGGACCGTCAACGTCCCGCCGGACCCGCTGCCGGTCTGCGACGCCGACCCTGCCGCGGCGCCCGACCCGCCGGCCATGGACTCCAACGCGTTGACCACCAGGTTGAGCAGCACCTGGCGGACCCGTACCGGCTGGGCCGACGCCGGCCGCGTCGCCGGGTCGTACCGGCGCCGGACCTCCACGCCCGCGTGGCGGCAACGCCGCTCCATCAGCGCCAGCACGGAGTCGCTTACCTCCGCCAGCGACACCGGCTCGGTCGCGGCGGACGCCGCCGGGCCGCCCTGCCCGGCGGCCAGGTCCATCAGCTCGTCCACGTACAGGTCCAGGCGGTCGATCTCGTCGCCGATGGTGCGCAGCGTCCGGCGGTCGGTGTCGGCCGACAGCTCGTCGTCGAGGACGCGAACGTGCATCTTGATGCCGCTCAGCGGGTTGCGCAGCTCGTGGGCGACGCTGGCGGCCACGCGCCCCAGCGCCGCCAGCCGCTCGGCCTGCCGCAGGCGCCGCTGCGCCCGCGCCAGCCGGACCATCAGATCGTCGAACGACTCGCCCAGGCGAGCCACCTCCCTCGGACCGCCGCGACGCGGCGCCGCGACGCTCGCCTGCCGCGACTCGGCCCCGCGCTCCGCCGCCTCGCCGGCGTCTTCCTCCGCCGCCCGGCGCGCCGTGTGGTCCATCTCGTCGGCCAGGCGGCGGATGGGACGCGAGATGCTCACGGACAGCGCGAACGCCAGCGCCGTCGCCACGCCCAGGGCGGGAAGCGTCACCAGCGCGACCCGGCGCGACGCGCGACGACGCGCCTCGGCGAACTGCGACTGCGGCGCCACCGCATACAGACGCAGGTCCTCCCGCCGACCGCCCGGCCGCCGCGCCCCCGGCACGTCGTGCGACTCCACGCGGTAGCCCGTCTCGCCGAGGCGCAGCGTCCCGGATCGGCCCAGCCCGGCGAGCTTACCGCGCAGTTGCTCCGTCTCGTCGGCCGCGAACGTCCCGGCCACGATGCGCCCGTCCTCGGCACGCACGGCGACGAACTCCACGGCGAACATCTCGCGCAGGTAACGCAGCAGCGTGTCGCTGAAGGGCACGTTCCGCGTCCGCACGAACGCAACGGTCCGCGAGACCGTCCGCCGAACCAGGCGCTGCTCGACCACCTCGCCGGCGACGTGCGACGCCCCCACGCCCAGCGCCACGGCCGTGGCGATCACCAGCAGGTTGGTCAGCACCAGCATCCGCGTTCGGATCGACAGGCGCATCGCGGGCTCCATGGCAGCTCGGCACGCTGAGGAGCCCGAATTATACGACGCGGCGCCCCGCCGCCGCCATGCCGCCAGATCGCTACGACGCGCGCGGGCGCACACGGCGCCGCGCCCGGCCGGCGCCCCGCCGGAACGGACGCGACCCGTCGGAGCTCGGTCCTTTCGCCTGCCCAGCGCCACCGGTATACTCTCGCCCGGTCGCCCGACCCGCGGCACGACGCCCCGACCCAGCCGCATCATCGCAAAGCATCCCGGCGACGAAGGAGCATCCCGGTGAGACCCTCCCACTGCAAGCGCGTATGGCGCGACGGCGGCGTGGTCCACGTGCTCACGCTGCACCTGGTCGACCCTCGCGTCGCAGAGATCGCCGCCACCACCGGATGGGACTGCCTGTGGGTCGACCTCGAGCACAGCCCCAAGACCACCGCCGACCTCGAGCGCATCTGCCGCGCCGTCCGCGCCGCGGCCGGCGCCTGTGACGCGCCCCTTCCGGACGTGATGGCCCGGCCGGGCAAGGGCGAGTTCATGCGCCTAGGCCGGCTGCTCGAGGCCGGGGCGCACGGCATACTATATCCGCGGTGCGAATCGCCGGACGAGGCGCGCGAGACCGTGCGGTGGGCGAAGTTCGCCCCGCTGGGCGAGCGCGGCTTCGACGGGGGCAACGCCGACAACCGCTACGGCGCCGCGCCGCCGGACGAGTACGTCCGCGCCGCCAACGACAACACCTGGCTGGCGGTGCAGCTCGAGTCGCCCCACGCCGTCGACCAGGCCGACGACATCGCCGCCGTCGACGGCGTCGACGCCCTGTTCTTCGGACCCGGCGACTACTCCTGCCTGACCGGCGTCCCGGGGCAGTTCACCGCCGACGACGTGCTTGCCGCCGCACGCCGCGTCGCGGACGCCGCACGCCACGCCGGACGCGTCTTCGCCACCATGGGCCTGACGCCCGACCACTACCGCGCCGTCCGCGACATGGGCTGCCGCATGATCGCCTGCGGCGCCGATCAGGGCCTGCTGCGACGCGCCATGACCGACCTCCGCCGCTCGCTCGCGACCTAGCGCGTCGGCCCGCCGCCGGACCGCCGTCTGCCATGCTTCGGGGCCTGTGGACAAAACCATGCCGGTCGCGGATCCCCTCGACCCAGGAGGAAACATGCCTGCGGGGCAGGCATGCCACCCCCCCTGCTCCCGTGCTCGCAAAGCGCGTAAAACAGGGGCGTCAGCAGAGGAGCAGCCAACAAATGAGTGTTACTATGTTGACGCCGTAGGCGAATCGCAACGCGCGTCTGCGCCGACGCGCAACACGCCACGCCGGCGCCCCAAGAGCACCGTGTGAGCGCCTGGTGCGAACGAGACCAACCAAGCAAGCAGCATTCGCCAACACAAGGGTCGCCCAGAAGGTGCAGGCCAGCCATCCGCTCGGCAAGAGGCGACCGTAGTAGTACGGCCCTCCAGTTGCCGCAGTAGCTGCAAGCCACATCGCGGCGCATAAGCCGCCCGCGTTAGCGACATATGTTGCCCACGGCGCTCTACTTGACCGGGCACTCAAGACACTCCCTCCTCGCTGGTGTCTTCGCAGTGCTTGCGTCCGAAGAGGTGCCAGAAGACCCAGCCCATGAATGTGCCCCACACCCAGCCTATACCAAGAATCCGAGCATCCTGAGGGCATAGTCGCCGTAGGTGCGCAGAGGCCAATCGCCAAATACTCGCCCCGGCGGCTCCGACGCAAATACATCCCATACCCAGACCAAGAGCCCGAAGAACGTGCCGGAGATGGCCGTTCCATATATCCACACACATCCAACGCCTGGACCGCAGGCCAAGTGCCCCTATAAGCCCGCCCCACGCAAACTTAATCAGGACTCTTGTAAAAGAAGTCATCGTCGTTCTTCCATCTGGGGACACGATACAGTGTTTTCTCTGCTTTACGACGCCGGGCGGGTCGGCCGGGCAGGAGGGGGCGCCCCGGCAGGTTCTCCGGCCGCCGGACGAACGGCCGTGCGCCCAGCGGGCGGGGGTGTTCTCGTGAAGCCGCATCCTCTTGGCAAGCCCTGCAAGCACAAACCGCATGGTGTCCCCGGATATCGCGTCGTATGCGTACCTGGCGACCACTGTCTTACCCGATTTGACCTGGATGCACCGCCCCGCTCTGCGCCGCTTTGCCTTAATACGACAACGCAACTTTAGCCGCTGGACCAACGACGTTAGCGGGGATAAACGCAGATGAACACAGATGATATAAAATATCTCCAGGTTGCCCTCAGTGGAGTTTTTGCCGTCACGGGCGAAGGCATCGCATTGTCGGTCAAGCCATTGTCGTATCCGCGTTTATCTGAGTTTATCCCCGCTGCGTTGTCGCAAAACACGGCGGAACTTTCGTTGTAGTATTAAGTCGTCATCGGGGAAGACCTTGATGAGTTCGTCTTCTTGTTCCGACGGTAAATCGCGAGCTTCCGTGGCTGTCATAAGAGCGGCGCGCTTTTCGAGCTTCAGCGGCTTTGTGTGACATAACAGGAACTGCCCGACCGGGATACTCACCCAAAGCTCGCAGGATCGGGACACCGGCCGGTCAGACCTTGCGGACGACGCCGACGACCACGCCCTGGACGTCGCAGTGGGTCGGGTAGATCGGCTTGAAGCGCGGATTGGCCGGCTGGAGGCGGATCCGCTCGCCCTCGCGGTGGAAGGCCTTGAGCGTCGCCTCGCCGTCCTCGATCAGCGCCACGACGGTCTCCCCGTCCCGCGCGGTCTGCCGCCGTTCGCAGATCACGTAATCCCCGTCGCGGATGTGCTCGTCGATCATGCTGTCGCCGG
>JBMCUM010000079.1:0-8341 GCA_048622595.1 Planctomycetota bacterium
TGAAGCCCTTGCCTGCCCCGCCCTGGGCGTAGAGCACCTGCGTTCCGTCGAGCGTTTCGGCCTTGAAGCGCAGCGAGATCGTCAGGTTCGGATACGCGTGGTTGCAGGTCAGCTTGCTGCGGACGCCCCAGAGCCCCTCGTGGTCGTGGGCGAGTTCGAGGACGGGACGGTCCAGCTCGGCGTCCTCGACGAAACGCCCGCCGTGGAGCACGATGTCCGGCGCCGCGCCGGGGTTGGGCACCATGCGGTAGGTCAGCGGCTCGCTCTTGTCGGCGCCGATGCCCTTCCACACGCCCTCCCACGCCGACGCGTCGCTGAGCTCCACGTCGTAGACCACCGCCTCGTCGGGCTCATCGCCGACGAAGACCGCCACGTCGTCGCTGACGGTCCGGCCAGCGGCGGTGGCGGCGTCGACGCGGACCAGGTGCACGCCCGGTTCGTCCAGCTCGACCGAAAACCGCGCCGGGTCGCCGACCTCGCGGCCGGTCGTCTTCGCCGTGGACCACTTGTATGAAGTGAACGGCTGGTCAGTCGGGCTCGCGGTCCGGACCTCGATGCCGATCGATTCGCCCGGCTTGACGAAGCGCTTGTCGGCGGTGACGTCGATCTCGGCCGGGTCGCCGGGGATCAGCGTCTCGACCGCCCCGTCGGCCTCGCGGACGAGGAAGAACGAGCCGCTGCGGGTAACGAACGGCAGCTTCACCGGCCCGTAGGCGGGCAGCGTCACCGTCGGCCCGCTGACGGCGCCCAGCGGCGCGTGGGCGTAGATGAGCCATCGGCGGTCGGGCGCCTCGCCCCGCTTCAGCGCCAAGGCGAGCACGCGCAGCTTGACCGGGTCGCGCTTGTTCGCCTTGAAATGCCAGATGCGCGGCCAGCCGTCGCGCGGGGGGTTGGCGTCGACGGGCAGCAGCGCATCGACGCGGCTGTAGAACTTCAGCCCCTTGGCCACCTGCGCGTCGGGCGGCTCGAAGGCGTCGCTGGTGACCAGCTCGCCGAAGCGCCAGAACTCGCCGAGCACCTCGTGCTCCCAGGGGCGGTCCACCGAACGGACCACCGCCATGAACGCCTCGCGGTCGTAGACGTCGTGGCGGCTGACCGGGTAGCGGAACTCCCGCATCACGCGAGGCCGCATCGCCCACAGCCCGAACTGCACCATGCCCTCGTAGCGGGCGAAATCCCACCGTTGCTGCGCCCCGGTGCCGTACATGCCGGTCGCCAGGCAGTTGATCGCCGACCGGCGCCTCGCCGGCTGGCCGCCATCCCACGCGATGGAGGCGAAGTAGTAATCCGGGGCGAGGTCGAAAATCACATCCTGCGACGACTGTATCCGCAGGCCCTCGGTCTGCGGGCTCCAGTAGTTGTAGTCCGTCTTGCCGCGGTAGATCTGCCAGTCGTTCAAGTAGAACTCGGGCATCGCCCCGTCGTAGCGCTTCCACTCGCGGGGATGGTTGCGCTCCTCGGTGCGCCCCTTGACGCTGCGCGGCCAGGCGTTGTAGGCGACGAACACGGAGTTGTTCCTCCACGCCGGCTCGCTCAGCGCCCCGCGGGCGGCGTCGAACAGCACCTCGTACTTGTGGTCGTAGGCCTCATGCACAATGCGCTGCTTCGCTTCCTTCGAAAGATCCTGCTCGCCGTACTCGCGCTGGAAACGCACGGACCATCCGCAATGTTTGAGACCGATCTCGCCGGCCTCGTTATTGTTCAGGAACACCACCATCGGCGGGTCGGGGTAGAGCTCGCGCAGCCAGCGCAGCCCGCCGTTGTCCATCCAGAATCGCCCGAACTCGGCCCACCGCTCGTCGGGACCGAAGGGGCTGGAGAGCTTCCACGAGCCGGAGGTGATCTCGCCGTCCTTCTCGATCATCAGCCGGGTGCTCTGCTTTGGCGAGAAGGTCTTGCGGTTCTCGTTTTTCGCCCGGTGGTATTGATATTCCAAGCGCGCCGGTCCGCTGGCCCAGTTGTTGCCCATCAGCGCGAACGGCAGCTTGTGCTCGGCGAGGTATTCGAACTCGGGCTTGAGCTTCACCAGCCAGCCGAGGTGGTGGCTGTCCGCGGTGGGCGGTCCCTCGTGATCGCCGAGGATGTAGACGTAGGTCGCCCCGAACTTCGGGTCCGAAATGGTCGGCAGGACGTGGTGGCCCTCCTTGATCATCTCGACCAGCGAGCGCATGCCGAACATCCCGCCGGGCACCCACGAGGCGGTCAAAGGCAGCGGGCGCCCCCCGGGACCGTCGGCCTGCTTGATCGTCGCCCAGTGGGCGATCTCTTCCGCGGCCGTCCGTGGGCGCGCGGGTTGCGCCTTTCCGCCGTCGTCGGCGTCCGCCTCGGCGTTCCGCGGCGGCTGCACCGGCCGCTCGGCCGGGGCGGGTTTGTTCGGCTCCGAGTCGGGCTCCTCGCCGCAGCCCGTCAGCGACAGCGCCAGCGCCGCGACGACCAGCCCCGCCCAACCGCGGACGAAGCACGACCCCTGCGAATGATGCCTGTCGTTCATGTCTGACTCCGTGGTCTTGATGTCACCGGACCAGCCGCCCGGGCCCGGGGTGCCGGTCCGGTCGGCATCGGTGCTTACTCCGGCGGTCGGGCGGCGTTGACCAGGCGGAAGTCGTCGATCCGCCCGCGGAACTCCGCGGCTTCCTCGCCGCCGTCGTGGAAGCGCGTCATCAGCCGGCCTTTCATGCGGCTCTGCGCGACGCGCGGGACGGCGAAGTGCCGCGGAACCCGCACGCCGGGCCCGCTGCCGGCGCGTTCGCCGTCGAGGTACAGGTACAGCTTGTCCTCGGCGACCTCCTCGGTCGCCCCTGCCAGCACCAGCGACACGTGATGCCACCGCCCGGGCTCGACCTCGTCGCTGAGCCAGTGGCCGTCCCACTTCCGCCCGGACGGCGCCCACGCGCCGCCGTAGACCTTCCCGTCGTCGAGATAGATGTTGAAGCCGAATCCGCCGTGGCCCTCGGCGTAGAGCACCTGGCGGGCCTCCACGTCGTCGGGCTTGAACCACAGCGAGATCGTCTTGTCCGCGTGGCCCTGCTCGTGGAGCACCGTCTCGGTGCCCAGCGCCAGCCACAGCGCGTCGCGGTCTTCACGAATCTCGAGCACCCGCCCCCGCTGCTCGTCGGCGACGAACGCCCCGCCGACCAGCACCGGCTCGGCGAGCGAGCCGGCGTTGGGCACGTGACGGTAGGTAACCAGCTTGCGCCCCTCCGGGCCCGTAGCGCTCCACGGGCCGCGCCAAGCGAAGGCGTTGTCCAGCGGCAGGCGATAGATCTCGGCCTTGGCGGGGGGCTCGCCGACGAAGACCACAGTCTGTCCGACGAGCTCGCCGTCCCCGACGCGGGCGGTGACGGTCACCAGGTGCTCGCCCGGCGCGTCGAAGGTGCGGGACACGGGCTTGAGCTCGTCTGTAACCACGTCCTCGCCCGTGGCGAACGACCAGGTAAACGCGCGGATGGGCTGGTCCGGAGGGCTGGTCACCGTCGCCTCGAACGTCACGTCCTGCCCGGGCTTGACGTACTGCCGCCCGGCGCGGACGGCGATCTCGGCCGGACCGCAGTTCAGCACCGTCTCGACGGACCGCCCGTCCTCGCGCACCAGGTAGAATACGCCGCCGACGGGCACCGACGGTAGCGTCACCGCGCCATACCCGGGCAGGTTCACCGTCGCATCGGCCACGGCGCCCAGCGGCGCGTGGGCGTGGATGAGCCAGCGGCGCCGGGGCTTGTCGCCCCGCACCAGCGCCAGCGAGAAGACGCGCAGCTTCGTGTGCCCGGTCCACTCGTCGCGCGGCGGGTTGGCGTCGCAGGTGAGCATGTACCAGCGGTCCAGGTCGCGGACCCACTGCGGGTCGTCTTGCTCCAGGGCGAACGGGTGCTCCTCGTCCGGGTTGGGGACCAGCTCGCCGAACCGCCAGAACTCCCGCAACACCGCGTGGTCCCACGGGCGGTCCACCGCGCGGACCAGCGCCATCCACGTCCCGTTGCGATAGGCGCCGCGGTTTCCCCCGCCGCGGAACTCGCGGAAGCTGCGCGGGCGCATCGCCCACAGCCCGAACTGTACCATCCCGCCGTAGCGGTGGAAGTCGTAGCGCTGCCCGCGCGTCACGTAGCGGTACGGCTTGCCGACCTTGCGGCGCTTGCCGCGCCACACGTCGCTCGGCGCCCCGCCGTCCCACGCGATCGACGACCAGTAGAAGTCCGGGTCCTGGGCGAACAGCCAGTCCTGCACCGAGTAGTAGTTCATCGCCTCGGTCTGCGGGCTCCACGGCGTGTGGTCCGTCTTGCCCGGCTGCCAGTCGTTGTCGTAGTACTCCGGCATGCCCCCGTCGTAGCGGCGCCACTCCAGCCAGCCCTTCTCCGGGTCCGGGTCGAAGCCGATGCCCTCGTCCGGCCGGCTGCCGCGACCGATGTGCCCCGTGCCCCACAGGTTGTTGTACCCGACCGTGACGGTGTTGGTCTTCCACGCCGGCTCGATCAGCGCGTCGCGGGCGGCGGCGAACATCGCCGCCATCCGGTCATCGTAGCCCTCGCGGATGATGACGGCCTTTTCCATCTCGGACAGGCCCTTGCCGAACCGCTCGACGAACCGGTCGTGCTCGTCGGTGATCTGGCTGGCCCAGTGGACCTTGATCTCGTTGTTGTCCAGGAACACGGCCATGGGCGGGTCCGGGTACATCTCCTGGAGCCGCTTCATGATGGGGTTGCCGAACCAGAACCGCCCCCACTCGGTCCACCGCTCCACCGGACCGATGGGGCTGACCAGCCGCCCGGGCGCGCCGTTCTTGATCAGCCGGCCCGTTTCCTCGACCGAGAACTCCGCGCCCGCGTACTGCCGGCGCCACTCCTCGTAGCGCTTGATGCGCGAGATCCAGTTCCAGTCGCGGAAGGCGATGGGCAGCTTGAACTTGCGGCAGAACGCCAGCGGTTCGCCGAAGTACTCGCTCATCATCGCCTCGATCTGCTCACCGCGGCGCGGCGCGTCCTCGGCGCCGATGTAGTGCTTGCCCAGAAACTGCGGGTCGATGAACGTCGGAAGGACGTGGTGGCCCCGCTTGATCAGCTCGACGAAGTACGCCGGGCCCCACTCCCGCATCGGGTGCTCCCTGCCCTGACGCCGTTCCTTGAACGCCAGCCGCCCCACGTTCCACGAGCCGGTCAGCGGCAGCGGCCGCCCCTCCGCGCCGTCGGCCGGTAGCGTCGCCCAGTGGGCGATCTCCTCGGCCGTCCGGACCGCCTCGTCGCTGAGCTTCTCCACGCCCAGCGACTCGGGCGGACCCTCGATACGGTGCTGGCCCATCAGCAGTTCGTCGTCCTCGGCCGCGGCCGTGGCGACCAGAATCAGGATCGTCGCGGTGATGCGATATGTCGCCATGGTGTGGCTCCCTGGGTGGACCCGGAAAGAGGTTCATTCGAGGCGTCCCGCGCCGTCAGCGCGGCGGGACCGCGGCGTTGACCAGGCGGAAGTCCGCCAGGCGTCCGACGAACGTCCCGCCGCCGGTCGTCCCGTCGCCGAAGCGCGTGCTCCGCGCCACGCCCAGCCGCGGCGCGCTATGGTGTTTCGGCAGGCGTTTGGCCGGTCCGGACGCGACCTTCTCGCCGTCCAGGTAAAGCGTCAGCTTGTCGGGCTCGACGGCGTCGGTCGCGTCCGCCAGCACCAGCGCCACGTGGTGCCACCTGTCCGCCTGCACGCCTTCGGCGCTCATCCAGTCGCCGGACCAGGAGCCGAACTTCGCCTTGACGCCCCACCCGCCGGCGTGGAGCTTCCCGCCCTCGACGTACACGTTGAACCCCGCGTTGGCGTGACCTTCGCTGTAGAGAACCTGCCGCGCCGTCACGTCGCCCGTCTTGAAGCGGAAGGACACCGTCTTGTTCGGATGCCCGCTTGCGCTGTTGACCGTGCGCGAGGTCCGCTCGCACCACAATCCTTCGCCGGGCCCGACCTCGAGGACGCGCCCCCGCTCGGCGTCGTCCACGAAACGCCCGCCGTGGAGAACAGGGTCGCTGGCCGCCCCGCGGTTGGGCAGCAGGCGATACGTCTGCAGCGTGCCGGGGAACTCGTCTCCGAGCACCCGCCACGGGCCTTGCCACGTCGACGCGCGGTCGAGTGGCACGTCGTAGACCACCGCCTCGTCGGGCGCCTCGCCGAACCATACCGTGGTTTCGCCGACGATCTCTTGCCCGTCGGCGGCGGTGGCGCCGACGCGGACGGTATTGGCCCCGTCGGCGGTGAGCTCGATACTCCGCGGAGCCAGGCGGGCGGTCTCGCCGAGCTGCTCCGCGTTGACCGACCAGACGTAGCTGCGGATGCCCGCACCGGCAGGGGCGATCAGACGGGGGGTGACTTCGACGAAGTTCCGCTGATCCACGAAGCGGTGTTCGGGGGTGAGCGTCAGCTCGGCGGGTCCGCCCCAATGCGGGCAGGTCACCTCGCCGGTGGCTTCGTCGACGATGTAGAACGACCCGGAGCGGGAGACGTCGACGGTGACCTCGCCGTAGCCGGGCAGGGTGATGGGCGCCTGCGCGACCGCGCCGAGCGGTGCGTGGGCGTAGAGCAGCCAGCGGCGCTCGGGGGCCTCGCCGAGCTCGATCGCCATGGGGAAGACGCGGAGTTTGATGCTGCTGCTTTTCCAGATCTGGGGCCAGGTGTCGGCCGGCGGATTGACGTCGCTGTGGAGCAGGTACCAGCGTTTGAGCTGGGCGCCTTGGTTGGAGGGCTGCCAGATGATTTCGGGGTTTTCGACGAGTTCGCCGTACTTCCAGAACGGCTGCAGGTCCGGGGTTTTCCAGACGCGGTCGACGATGTCGAGGTAGACCTCCCAGGTCTTCTGGTAGTAGGCGTCGCGGGTCGCGCCGCCACGGAACTCGCGGAGCACCCGCGGCCGGGCCGCCCACAGACCGAACTGCACCATGCCCTCGTAGCGGTCGAAGTCCCACTTCTTCACCGCCCCGCCCCCGAAGTCGCCGGTGGCGTAGGCGTTGGGCGGCGAGCCGCTACGACCCGGCACGCCGCCTTCCCATCCGATCATGGCGAAGTAGTAGTCCGGGTCCGCCTCGAACACGGCCTGGGACATGGGGTAGTAGGTGGTCGCCTCGGCCTGGGGGGACCAGGAGGAGAAGTCGGTCTTGCCCCGGCCGACCTGCCAGTTGTTCATGTAGTTTTCGGGGATGGCGCCGTCGAAGTAGGTCCACTCGTGAAACTGTTGGGGCAGGTCGGCCGGATCCTCGACGTGAAGCGGCGTCTCGTGGCGGAGCTTGGGCCAGGGGAAGGCGTTGTAGGCGACGTAGGTCATCGCGTCGGCCCAGCCCTCGGGAGCCGCCTCGCGCGCGGCGTCGAAGGTGGCGTGGTACCGCTCGCGGTAGCCCTCGTGCAGAATCTCCGCCTTCTCCTCTTTGCTGACGTCCGCACCGTGGCGGGTGACGAAGCGGGTGGCGCTGTCGTTGAGGTCACCGACACGGACCTTACCCGCCTCGTTGTTGTTCAGGTAGACGATCAGCGGCGGGTCGGGGTAGATCTCGGCCATCGCTTTGATGAATCCGCTGCCGCCCCACGCCCGCCCGAACTCCCGCCACCGCTCGATGTCGCCGATCGGGCTGGCCTTGCGGCCGAGCTGCTTGCCGTCCTTGATGAAGCGGGCGGTCTGGTCGTTGCTATAGCCCCCTTCCTTGTGCTTCTCGTGCTGCGCCACCACGTCGGCCAGGTTCCAGTCGCGGAAGGCGATGGGCAGTTTGTGCCTGGCGCAATACTCCAACGCCGGCTCGAAGCTCACGCCCAAACGCACCAGCTCCCCCTCCGGCGCGCCCCGCGTCATCGGATCGGGAAAGGTCGGCAGGACGTGACGCCCCTGCTCGATCAGCTCGGTGAAATACGTCGGGTCCCACGCCCGCGGCTTGGGGGTGTCGACGCCCGGCTTACGGGTGTGATCCCCGCCCCCTCCCCATCCCTTCCACGGCTGCTGGTACCACCGCCCAATATTCCACGACCCGGTCAGCGGCAACGGCCGCCCCTCCGGGCCGTCGGCCGGTAGCGTCGCCCAGTGGGCAATCTCCTCGGCGGCGGTCCGTTCCGGCGCCTCGGGCTCTGCCGCGTCGGCGTAACTGACCGCCGCCGCGGCGCAAGCCAAAACCAACGTCATTCTCGACATTCGTCCGTTTGCGAGCTTCGGTTCCATGGGGTCTGCTTTCGGTGGCTGGAGCACGCGGCCCGACGGTGGCGCCGCTGCGGGGCCGCTGGGGCAACGGCACGGAACCCATTGTTTCAGCGCGCCGGCGGGATTGCAATAGCATCCCGTCCGCCGAGCCATTTGCGATGTGGGCTTTATCCGTAGCGCGGGCGAGACCCATACGGGCGG
>JBMCUM010000080.1:0-8332 GCA_048622595.1 Planctomycetota bacterium
CCAACGGACGCGAGGTCGGTACCGCCGTGTGGACCTACGCCCACGGCGACGAGGGAGTGATGCTCTCGGACGACCCTCACCTGGCGCGGCAGCATCCATACGACTACCTCCAGGGCGCCGAGGTCACCATCCGCCGGGCGATGCGCCAGGCACGCCGGACCCGCAAGAGCTTCAAGCCGGACGACGTCATAGGCATCGGCGTGGACACCACCGGCAGCACGCCGATGCCCGTGGACGAAAACGGACGCCCGCTGGCGCTGCAGAAGCGGTTCGACCGCGACCTGGCGGCGATGGCCTGGCTGTGGAAGGACCACACCGCCGTCGCCGAGGCCGAGGAAATCACCCGCCACGCCGCCGAGAAACGCCCCCACTACCTCGCCAAGTGCGGAGGAACCTACTCCAGCGAGTGGTTCTTCTCGAAGATTCTCCACTGCAAACGCACCGCCCCGCGGGTCTTCCAGGCCGCCCATACCTGGGTCGAACTGGCCGACTGGGTTCCGGCGGCCCTGACCGGCACCGAGGCGCCGGGCGAGCTGACCGCCGGCATCTGCGCCGCCGGGCACAAGGCGATGTACAACGACGCCTGGGGCGGGTATCCCGATCGCGAGTTTCTCGGCGGGATCGACCCCGCCTTGGCCGCGCTGCGCGACCGCCTGCCGGACAGGGCCTACCCCGTCAACACCCCCGCCGGACGCCTCACCGACGCCTGGGCCAAGCGCACCGGACTGCCCGCGGGCATCCCGGTCGCCGTGGCGGCCTTCGACGCGCACCTCGGCGGCGTGGGGGCGGGCATCTCCACCGGCACGCTGGTCAAGATCCTAGGCACGAGCAGTTGCGACATGATGGCCGTGCCGCTGCGCCGCGATCTGCCCGACATCCCGGGCCTGTGCGGGATCGTGCCCGAGAGCGTCCTGCCCAGGTATTACGGGCTGGAGGCGGGCCAGTCCGCCGTCGGCGACATCTACAACTGGTTCGTCAATTACATCCGTCCCGGCGGGAAGGCGGGCTCGCACGAGGCGTTGACCCGGGCGGCCGGCAAGTGCGCCCCGGGGGCGTCGGGGCTGCTGGCGCTGGACTGGAACAACGGGAATCGCACCGTCCTGGTCGACCAGCGCCTCACGGGGCTGCTCGTCGGACAGACGCTGTACACCACCCCCGGCGAGATCTACCGCGCGCTGATCGAGGCGACGGCGTACGGGGCGCTGACGATCATCAACCGCTTCGAGGAGTACGGCGTGCGGGTCAGGGACGTGGTCAACTGCGGCGGCATCGCCGAGAAGAACCCGCTGGTGATGCAGATTTACGCTGACGTGACGGGCCGGTGCATGAAGATCTCGCGTTCGGCCCAGACGTGCGCGCTGGGCGCTGCGATCGCCGGGGCGGTGGTGGCCGGTCCCAAGGCGGGGGGGCACGGGACGATCCAGAAGGCCCAGAAGGCGATGACGGGGCTGAAGCGGAAGGCCTTCCGTCCCGATCCGCAGGCGCGGAAGACGTATCGCAAGCTCTACGGGCTCTACCGCAAGCTTCACGACGCGTTCGGCACCTCCCAGTGGAACGGGAATCTCCACGACGTGATGAAGGAACTGATCGCGATCCGCGACGCGGCGCGCGGCGCATAATGCGTCATGCGGGACGCGCTGCCCCACGCGGCGCCGCGCAAAAGCCCGCGCGTTCTCACAAAAGCCCACGCGAAGCTTCGCGTGGGCGTTGTTCGCGCTATGCACGCGGGGTGAGGATGCGATGAATCGCTTGCACGCGCGTCGTTGCGGCGCTACGTTCCGTTCATGGGCGCCTGGAACGGGTGGTATCACGTCAACGGCAGCACGTACGGGACGTGGTTGCGGGGCGATCCGCGCGGGTGGCGCGCCTGTCACCATCGCGAGCACGTCGAGGGAGACTATCGCAACCCTCCGCCGCCGGGAACGTACGACGAGTTGCATCGGCGCTCCGGCGAACTGCTGAAGCGGGGTCCCATCCGCCTGACGCCGCAACAGCGACGCGCTGCGGGGCGGGCGATGGTTGGAAAGCTGCTTGCGCTGGACACGGATACGCTCGCGGTCGCCGTCGGGGCGGCGCACTATCACATTCTGGCGCGGTTTCGCGACGACCGGGTCCGATGGTGGGTCGGATGGGCGAAGAAGCACGCCTCGCACGCGCTGACGCCGCAGGGCTCTCAGGGCGCGTCTGGGCACGGCGATGCCCGTACAACCCGCCAAGAACCGCTCACACCAGGTGCGGACGCTGAACTACGTTGCAAACCACGCCCGCGACGGAGCGTGGGTATGGACGTTTCGCGACGGTAATCCGTAAAGCCCACGCGAAGCGTCGCGCGGACTTTGGCGCGGGTGTTTCGCACAGGTTTTGGCGGCGCGCCGCGCCGCGCACGCGAGCGATTTGTCTCCGTGCTTGATTCACCGCCTCAGCGTTCGGACAATGCGCACACCATGCTCGAGGAACTCAAACAGCGTATCTGCGACGCCAACAAGCGCCTCGTCGAGGAGGGGCTCGTGACGAAGACCTTCGGAAACGTCAGCGGCATCGACCGCGAGGGGGGGCACGTCGTCATCAAGCCCTCCGGCGTGGCGTACGACGAGCTGCGCGCAGACAACATGGCCGTGGTGTCGCTGGAGAGCGGTCAGACGGTCGCTGGCGACGTCCGCCCCAGCAGCGACACGCCGACGCACCTGGAGCTGTACCGGGCGTTCGAGGGCGTCGGCGGCGTGGTTCACACCCACAGCGTCTACGCCACGGCGTGGGCGCAGGCACGGCGGCCCATCCCGCGTCTGGGCACGACCCACGCCGACCACTTCTGCGGACCGGTGCCCTGCACCCGCCCGCTGGGCGACGAGGAAATCCGGGGCGACTACGAGGGCTACACCGGAAGGGTCATCGTCGAGGCGCTCGGCCGGACCGACCCCCTGCACATGCCCGCCGCGCTGGTCGTCTCCCACGGACCCTTCGCCTGGGGGCGCGACGGCGACGAGGCCGTCACCAACGCCGCCCTGCTTGAGTACGTCGCCCGCCTCGCGGCCGAGACCGTGCGAATCGAGCCCTACCCCGAACCGGCCGCCGGGGCGCTGATGGACAAGCACTTCAACCGCAAGCACGGTCCGGGCGCCTACTACGGCCAGCCGGACGACAAGGGCTGACGGGTTCCCAGCGTCGTCGTCGACGCGTACAATTCCCACGTGAGCCGGCGGCGGAGACAACCATGCCAGGACTCGGCGTGAACATCGACCATGTGGCCACCGTCCGCCAGGCGCGGCAGACGGTGGAGCCGGACCCGGTCTGGGCCGCGGCGGAAGCCGAGCTCGGCGGGGCGGACTGCATCACGTTCCACCTGCGCAAGGACCGGCGGCACATCCGCGACCGCGACGTGCGCCTGCTGCGCGACACGGTCCGCGGGAAGTTGAACATGGAAATGTCCCTGGACGAGGAGATCGTCGCGCTGGCTTTGGAGATCGCCCCGGACCAGGCCACCCTGGTGCCCGAGAATCGCCAGGAGGTCACCACCGAGGGCGGGCTGGACGTCCGCGCCGCGGCCCGACGGACGGGGGAGGTGGCGCGGCGGCTGGGCGACGCCGGCGTGACGGTCAGCGCATTCGTGGACCCCTCGGCGGCGCAGATTCGCGCCGCGCGGGACGCCGGCTGCCGGGCCGTGGAACTGCACACCGGACGCTACGCAAACGCCTGCCTCGCCGCCACGATGCGCTACAACCCCGGCGCCGACGCCGCCCGGGCGCTGGCCGAGCTGCGCGAGGCGCTGGCGGCCGGACTGGACGCGGGGCTGATCGTCCACGCCGGGCACGGGTTGACCTACCACAACGTGGCGCCTGTGGCGGCGATGAGCGGCTTCGCCGAGTTCAACATCGGACACAGCATCATCGCCCGAGCGGTCTTCGTGGGCCTGCGCGACGCCGTGGCCGATATGAAGCGCCTGCTCGAACGGCCTTCGGAAGAATAGCCCGCGGGTTGCATGGATTTGGCGATACCGCCCCGTGAAGCGCGGCAGGCGCCGTGCTCGGAGACCCGGGGCGATGGCGTCGTCGGCGCAATCCGTGGGTCGCTGTTGGCGTTCGTGTTATTCGCGTAATTCGTGGACCTCGAGAGGCATGCCATGGAACTGCAAGGATCACTGGTCGCGTTGGTCACGCCGTTCGCCGACGGTGAGGTGGACTGGGACGCCCTCGGGCGTCTGGTGGACTTCCAGCTCGACGAAGGCACCCAGGGGCTGGTGCCCTGCGGGACGACGGGCGAGTCGCCCACGCTGAGCAACGACGAGCACGACAAGGTCATCGAGTTCATCGTCGACCGCGCCGACGGTCGCGTGCCCGTCATCGCCGGGACCGGAAGCAACGCCACCAGCGAGGCAGTCGAACGCACCGAACACGCCCGCGACGCCGGCGCCGACGCCACGCTCCAGGTCAACCCCTACTACAACAAGCCGACGCAGCAGGGCATGTTCGAGCACATCGCCGCCGTCGGCGAGGTGGGCCTGCCCATCGTGCTGTACAACATCCCGGGCAGGACGGGGATCGAGCTTGCGCCCGAGACGATCATCCGCATGTACGAGCAAATCGATGCGGTCGTCGCGGTCAAGGAGGCCACGGGCAAGCTCGACACCGCCAGTGCCGTCGCTGCCGCATGCGATATGGCGATTCTCTCGGGCGATGACTCGATGACGCTCGGGTTGTGCGCCGTCGGCGGGTGCGGGGTGGTCTCCGTGGTCGCCAACCTGCTTCCGGGCGAGGTGCGCAGGATGTGCGACGCCATCGCGATGGGCGATTTTCTCGCGGCCCGCGAGTACCACAAGCGCCTGTTCCCGCTGTTCAAGGGGATGCTCTCGCTGGAGACGAACCCGATCCCGCTCAAGGCGGCGATGGCGATGGCCGGGCGGATTCGAGACGAGCTGCGCCTGCCCATGACGCCGCTGAGCGAAGCCAATCGCGTCAAGCTTGCCGAGATGCTCCGCCCGTTCGGGATCGGCGCGTAAAGGCGCCCCGCGCCCACGACCTGCACAAAGTGGCGCTCGCATCGACCGCATGCGCCGCAGGTACGCTCGCCCGGGACCTACTCATCCGCGGCGCTGGCATCCTTGGCGGCATCCGTGGACTGCCCCGGCCCGAGCAGCGCCGAGCGGTACACCTTTGCGGTTGCCTCCGCCGCGGCATCCGGCGCGTGGTGGGCCCCGACGTACGCCAAGGCCGCCTCTGCCAGACGCCCCGCCTCCGCGTGGTCGTCCACGAGCTTGCTCAGCGCCACGGTCAGGGCGTCGGCGTCCTCGGGCGCGAAGCCCAGGCACGTCCGCCCGTCGCGGAGGAAGTCCGAGGCCGGGTTGACCGTGCTGAGCACCGGCACGCCGGAAGCCAACGCCTGCAGCGCCTGGAGGTTCACGCGCTCGGTCGGGACGGGCGCGACGAACAGGTCCGCGTCCTTGAGGATGCCCGTCAACTGCCACGCCGGCTGGGCGGGAACGAACGTCAGCTCCCCGCTCAACCCCAGCGACGCGGCGCTGCGGCGGAGGCGGCGTTCGCCGCGGCCGGAACCGATGACGGCGAACACGCACGGGCGCCCGTGGGCGTGCAGCGCCGCGAAGGCGCGCAGCACGGGCTCGAACCAACGGGCCTCGTCGAGCTCCCCGCCCGCGACGATGGCGGTGGCCTTGTCCGGCTCGACGAAGCACGTGGGCCTGCGGACGCGCACCACGCCCGGTCGTCGGAGAAAGACGCGGTCGGCCGGCGCTACGCGCCGCTCGAGCAGGCCCTGCTGGATGCGGTCGCTGGCGGCCAGCACGGCGCGTGCCCGTTCATCCAGGCGACCGATGTGACCGGCCGCCGCGGCGTCGTAGCTGCTGACGACGTAGGGCAGCTCCAGCGCCCGCGACAGGCGGCGGGTCAGCGGGACGGCCTCGGCGTCCAGGGCGTGGAGCAGCTCGATCCGCCGACCGGAAAGCTCCGAAGCCAGCCCGCCGGGCACGCCGCCGCGCACCGGCCACCAGGGACGCAGGGCGTAGCGGACCACGTCCACGGGCGGCTGGGGCAGCGCCGCGACGTCGGCACGACGCGGGCAGACCACCACCAGCGGAACCAGCTCGTCCATCAGGGAGATGGCCAGCGGCTTGAGCACGGCGGCCAGGCGGAAGATCGTCTCGCCCCCGGCCACCCACGCCACGCGCATGGGCCTGCGTGCCGCGGCGTCGGGCGCGGCGCTTGCCTCGGCCGATTCGCTCATGGGGTCATTGTAAGGCCCGCACCGTCTTGAGCAACCGCACGAATTGGGCAGGGATGCAGGCGATACGGAAGCTCAGCGCTGCCTTACGAAACGCCCCGCAGTGGTATCGCAGCGTAAACGATGCCGAACGGCTGCCACAGCACATCATCGACCTCACAGCTTCGCGGTAACGCATCATCGCTCTCGACGCGAAAGCGGGTGCCACTGGCGTCGCCGACGCCAGTGCAGCATCGCCAGACTAATCGCACTGATGTCGGGGACATCCGTGACAAGGGATTTAGCGAGGGCAACCACCGATCACGTTGGATACCACAAAGAAAAACCTCCCGTGGAATCTGCGTCTATTTGCGTTTATCCCCGCTGGACGTCGCGCCTCACGAGCTTGTCGGCTCGCCGTCGGCAGCGGATTCGCCGGACTGGTCCGCCGCGACGGACGCCTTGTAGGTCTGCCAGTCCTCCAGCGTCATGAGGCACTCGCGCGCCTGGGAACCCTTGTAGTCGCCCAGCAGTCCAGCATCGGCCATCTGGTCGATGATCCGGCTGGCGCGGCTGTAGCCGATGGACAGGCGCCGCTGGAGCAGCGAGACGCTTCCGCGCTGGGCGCCGAGGACGATCTCGACGGCGTCGTCGAACAGCTCGTCGCGCTTCCGGGCGCCGTCGGTCGCTGAGGACGACGAGCCGAGGCGCATCAGCTCGGGGTTGTACTGCGGTTCGCCGCCCGCCTTCCGCAGCGCCTTGACGATCCCGTGGATTTCCGAGTCGTCGATGTAGGTCCCCTGGGCGCGGATCAGGTTGCTCGTGCCCGGTTCGAGGAACAGCATGTCCCCGCGCCCGAGCAGCACGTCGGCGCCGTTCTGGTCCAGGACGATGCGGCTTTCCTGGCGCGACGCGACGCGGAAGCTGATCCGGCAGGGCATGTTGGACTTGATCAGCCCGGTGACCACGTTCACGCTGGGCCGCTGCGTCGCCAGGATCATGTGGATGCCCACCGCGCGGGCCTTCTGGGCGATGCGGATGATGCAGTTCTCCACCTCCTTGCTGGAGGTCATGATCAGGTCCGCCAGCTCGTCGACGATGATGACGTAGTGCGCCAGGTGCGTGGGGACCTTCTTGCGCTCCTCGTCGGTCTCGGCGCCGAACCGCTCGTGGATGTACGCCGCGTCGAGCTTGTTGAACCCGGCGATGTTGCGGACGCCGGCCTCCTTGAGCAGCTCGTAGCGCTCGTCCATCTTCGTGGCCGCCCATTCGAGGATGTCCTCGGCGCGGCGCATGTCGTTGACGATGGGGCACAGCAGGTGCGGGATGTTCTCGAACGCGGCCATCTCCACCATCTTCGGGTCGATGAGGATGAACCGCACGTCGGCCGGCGTGCGCGTCATCAGCAGCGCCATGATGATCGAGTTGATGCACACGCTCTTGCCCGAGCCGGTCGTCCCGGCGATGAGCATGTGGGGCATGCGCGCCAGGTCCGCGATGATGGGCCCGCCGCCTGCGTCCTTGCCCAGGTACAGCGGAAGGTGCATCTTCTCCACGGCGTCCGGCGCCAGCGACATCAGCTCCTTCAGGCGGACGATCTCCTTGTCCAGGTTGGGCACCTCGACGCCCACCGTGTCCCGTCCCGGAAGCGGCGAGACCACCCGCACGCCCGGGACCGCCAGGGCGCGGGCGATGTCCGTGGCCAGGTTCGACACCTGCGAGACCTTCACCCCCGGCGCCAGGTCCAGCTCGAACAGCGTGATCACCGGACCGGTCATGTGCCCGACCACCTGCGCCTCGACGCTGAAGTCGTTGAGCGTCTGCTGCAGGACGGCGCGTTTCTCGAGGGCCTGGGCCTCCTGGGACTCGATGTACCCGCCGGTCGGCTCGGCCAGCAGCTCGGCCGACGGCGCCTCGTACGACGCCCCGGCGTCCGATGCGTCCGTCGTGCCGGACGGCGCCGGGCCGCCGGACGCCCCGCCGGATTCGCCGGCCGATGCGTCGTCCTTTCCGCCGCGGACCGACGGAAGCAGGCGCGGGCGCTTCGCGGACCGGTCGGGCGGTGCGTTTTCGCCCTCGTCCGACGCGTCGGTACCGCCGCGGTCCGTGTCCGACGGACCGGCGT
>JBMCUM010000081.1:0-8304 GCA_048622595.1 Planctomycetota bacterium
GGCCCGCCGACGCCCGAGGCGCCGACGCGGCGCGAAGCGAGGTAAGCATCGATGTCCGACACACAGCAACACAGCCCGCGGGGGCGGACCCCCGCCGCCCCGCCGCAACCCTCGACCGACGCGCCGACCCGTCGCCGGCGGTGGATCAGCCGGGCGCTGCGGGCCGGGCTGCTCGTGACCGTCCTCGCCGCGGCCGGCGTCGTGGCGTACTGGTGGTTGACCCATCGCCCCCGCGCCGAGCGCCGCCGCCCCGAGCCGCGAGCGGCGCTGGTCGAGGTCCGTCCCGTCCAGGCGCACGGGCTTCCCGTGACGGTCGAGGCGATGGGCACGGTGGTGCCCGCACGCGAGGTGAGCATCGCCGCGCGGGTTCCCGGCGAGGTGGTCCGGGTCAGCGAGGCGTTCGTGCCCGGGGGGCTGTTCCGGTCCGGTCAGACCATCCTGCAGATCGACCGCGAGGACTACGAGATCGCCGTGCGCAAGGCGCGGATCGCGGTGGAGCGGGCGCGGCTTACGGCCCGGCAGCGGGCGGGGGACATCGCGCTGAGGAAGTCCGAGTTGGCCAAGGCGCGCGAGGCGCTGAAGGTCGAGCAGGGCGCCGCGGAGGTCGCCCGCAGCGAGTACGAGCTGCTGGGCGAGACGATCGGCCAGGCCGACCGCGAGCTCGTCCTCCGCAAGCCGCAGCTCGCCAGTGCCCGCGCCGCCGTCGAGGCCGCCGAGGCCGCCGTCGAGTCCGCCGAGGCCGCCAAGGCCTCGGCCGACGCAGCGGTCGAGGACGCCCGCACCGCCCTGCGGGACGCGGAGCTGGATCTGGAGCGGACCACGGTCACCGCGCCGTTCGACGGGGCGATCGTCGACCGCAGCGTGGAGACCGGCTCGCAGGTCGCCGCCGGTGAGCCGCTGGCGACCTACGTCTGCACCGAGGCGTACTGGGTCCGCCTGTCGGTCCCGCTGAGCGACCTGCAGTGGGTGGACATCCCGGGGTTCAACAGCGAGCGGGGCTCGGCCGCGGCGATCCACCACGCCGCCGCATGGGGCAAGGGCGTGTCGCGTCGCGGAACGGTGCAGGGGCTGATGACGAGCGTGGAAAGCGGCGGGCAGATGGCCCAGTTGCTGGTGACCGTCGCCGACCCGCTCGATCTGTCCCGCCTCGCGGCCGACCGCCACGCGCTGATCCTGGACGCGTACGTCCGCGCGGAAATCACCGGCCGGCGCGCGTCCGGCTGCGTCCGCGTGCCCCGCGTCGCCCTGCGCGAGGGCGATGCGGTCTGGGTCATGAGCCCGCAGGGCACGCTGGAGGTCCGCCCGGTCGAGGTGCTGTGGAGCACGGACGAGGCGGTCTACGTCCGTCGCGGACTCGACGCCGGCGAGCGCCTCATCGTCAGCGACCTCGCCGCACCGGTCGAGGGCATGGAGCTTCGCACGACCGAAGGCGCCGACGGGACGAACGGACCCGCCGCGCCCGCCGCCGGTGGTGATGACACCGCGGCGACGACCGCGCCGGCCGCGCGCGAGGGGGCGGGCCGATGACCGACCTGCGCGACCGCCCCACGGACCGGCGCGGCGGGCAACCGGACGCCCGGGGACCCATCGCGTGGATGGCGGGCAATTCCGTCGCGGCGAACCTGATCATGCTGGCCTGCCTGATCGGCGGGGCGCTGATGCTCACGCGGATCAAGCAGGAGGTGTTCCCGGACTTCCAGGTCAACGCGGTGACGGTCACGGTCGTCTACCCCGGCGCCAGTCCCGAGGAGGTCGAAAGCGGCGTCGTCCTGGCGATCGAGGAGGCCGTCCAGGGGCTCGAGGGCGTCGACGAGGTCAGCTCCGTCGCCGCCGAGGGGCTCGGGCGGGTGACCATCGAGCTTCTGGACACGGCCGACCTGCAGGAACTGGCCAACGACATCGAGAGCGAGGTGGACCGGATCACCACGTTCCCCGAAGAGGCCGAGGACCCCGAGACCCGCACCGTCTCGCTGGGGCGCCAGGTGCTGACCGTGGCGCTGTACGGGAACACCTCGCGGCGGGTGCTGCATCGCCTGGGCGAGCGGACGCGGGACGCGCTGCTGGCGCACGGGGACGTGACGCGCGTGGACTTGACGGGGCTTGCGGACCTCGAGATCGCCGTGGAGGTCCCCCAGGAGCAGTTGCGACGGTACGGGCTGACGCGCCGCCGGATCGCCGAACGCCTCGCCGGCGCCGCGGTGGACGTGCCCGGCGGGGGGATCGACACCGAAGGCGGCGAGGTTCTCCTGCGGGTCAAGGAGCGGCGCGACTACGGCAGGCAGTTCGCGCAGATCCCCATCGTCAGCCCCGCCGGCGGGGGGCAGGTGCGCCTGGGCGAGATCGCCACCGTAATCGACGGGTTCGAGGAAAGCGACCGCCGCACGCGGTTCGACGGCGCCCCGGCCGTGCTGCTCGACGTGTTCCGCGTCGGCGACCAGACGCCGATGGAGGTCTCCGACGCCGTCGGCGCGCGGTTGGAGGAACTCAGGGGCTCCCTTCCGGCCGGCATCGAGGTCACCACGCTGAACGACCGCTCCGAGCACTATCGCGACCGCGTCCGCCTGCTGGTCAAGAACGGCAGCATCGGGCTGGTGCTCGTGCTGTGCGTTCTGGGGCTGTTTCTCGAGGCGCGCCTGGCGTTCTGGGTGATGATGGGGATTCCCATCTCGTTTCTCGGCTCGTTCCTGGTGCTTCCGCTGACCGGCGTGTCGATCAACATGATCTCGCTGTTCGCGTACATCATCGCCCTGGGCATCGTGGTCGACGACGCCATCGTCGTCGGCGAGAACGTCTACCACTACCACCAGGAGGGCATGGGGTTCATCCCGGCCGCGGTGCGCGGCGCCCGCGAGGTCGCCGTGCCGGTGACCTTCAGCATTCTGACCAACATCGCCGCGTTCATGCCCATCTATTTCATCCCCGGGGTGACCGGCGACGTCTTCCGCGTGATCCCCATCGTCGTGGTGACGGTGTTCCTCATTTCGCTGTTCGAGAGCTTGTTCGTCCTTCCGGCCCACCTGGGCCACCACCACGACCGCAGGCGTCGCGGCGTCAACCGCTGGTTGCACGCGCGCCAGCAGGCGTTCAGCATCGGCTTTCGCCGCTGGGTGCGGCGGCGCTACGGGGGGTTCCTGGAGTTCGCCCTGCGGCACCGCTATCTGACGTTCGCCATGGCCGCCGCGGTCCTGACCGTGATGAGCGCCTACGCCATCAGCGGACGGATGGGCTTTCAGCTCTTTCCGGTGGTGGAGTCCGACCACGCCGAGGCCCGCGTGACGCTTCCGTTCGGCGCGCCGGTCGAGCGGACCGAGGACGTCCTGCGACGCCTCGAGCGCGGCGCGCGCCAGGTCGTCTTGCAGTCCGGGCAGCCCGAGCTGGTCGAGTCGATCATCACCGAGGTCGCCCCCGAGGGCAGCCACACCGGCGTCGTCCGCGTCAACCTCGCCGAACCGGATATCCGCGACAGGGTGATGGGCACGGCCGAGTTCACCAGGAAATGGCGCCAGGCCGTCGGCGAGGTCACGGGGGTCGAGAGCGTGCGGTTCCTGGCCGACGCGGGCGGGCCCGGCGGGCGGGAGCGTCCCATCACGGTGGAGCTGGGGCATCCCAGCATGGACGTGCTCGAGCAGGCCAGCAGGAAGCTCGCCGCGGCGCTGGAGACCTACCCGCGCGTCAAGGACGTTGACGACGGCTTCCAGCCGGGCAAGCCCCAACGGGACTTCACCATCACGCCCGAGGGCAAGAGTCTGGGGCTGACGGCGCGCGAGGTCGGCCGACAGGTCCGCAGCGCCTTCTACGGCGCCGAGGCCATCCGCCAGCAGCGCGGACGCAACGAGCTGAAGGTCATGGTCCGCCTGCCCAAGCCCGAGCGGTCCACCGAGCAGACGGTCAAGAACCTGATGATCTACACCGGCGGGGGCGTGGGCGAGCGTCTGGCCGGCGAGGCGACGGGTCCGGCGGTGTACGTGCCCCTTCCGCAGGTCGCCGAGGTCTCCGGCGGGCGGGCGTACAAGACGATCGATCGCCGCCGGGGTCGGCGGGTGGTGGAGGTCACCGCCGACATCACGCCCCGTGCCGCGGCGGGCGAGGTCCTGGCGGACCTGGCCGACGGGGAACTGGCGAAGCTGACGCGGGACCACCGCGGGCTGAGCTACAGCTTCGAGGGACAGCGGGCCGAGATCCGCCAGTCCATGGGCTCGCTGAAGGTGGGCTTCGTCCTGGCGATGCTGGCGATCTACGGGCTGCTGGCGGTCCCCTTCCGCAGCTACGTCCAGCCGGCCATCGTGATGGTCGCCATCCCGTTCGGCGTGATCGGCGCGTTTGTGGGGCACCTGCTGATGGGTTACAGCTTGTCGGTGCTGAGCATGTTCGGCATCGTCGCCCTGGCCGGCGTGGTGGTCAACGACTCGCTGGTGCTGGTGACCTTCGCCAACCGCCGCCGACAGTCAGGACAGAACGTCCACGACGCCATCTGCGAGGCCGGCATCCAACGCTTCCGCCCCGTGCTGCTGACGACGCTGACGACGTTCGGCGGGTTGGCGCCGATGATCTTCGAGACCTCGCTGCAGGCGCGGTTCCTGATTCCCATGGCCATTTCGCTGGGTTTCGGCATCCTGTTCGCCACGGGAATCACGCTGGTGCTGGTCCCGTCGCTGTACCTGGCCGTCGAGGACGTCCAACGCGCCGCCGCGGCGGTGCGAAACCTGCTCAAACGCGGCGAGACGGGACGCGACTATGCCGAACGGCCGAGCCCGGAGGCGGTGTCCCGCCGGATGCCGGATGCCCGGTGACAGCAGCGCAACGGACCGTTGCGCATTGGGAGTTCGTCAGGCGGCGTTTGAGTATTGAGGGCGCCTACTCGCTGCGCCGCTCGATGTGCGCGCCGACCGCGCCGAGCTTGCGCTCGATCCGCTCGTACCCGCGGTCGATGTGATACACGCGGCGGACGGTGGTCTCGCCGCGGGCGATCAGCCCGGCCAGCACCAGCGCCGCCGAAGCCCGCAGGTCGCTGGCCATCACCGGAGCGCCGACGAGCCGCTTGATGCCGGTGACGATGGCGGTGGGCCCTTCCTTGCGGATGTTCGCGCCCATCCGCAGCAGCTCGGGCACGTGCATGAACCGGTCGGGGAAGATCTTCTCCGTGATGGCGCTGTTCCCGTCCGCAAGCGCCAGCAGCGTCATCACCTGTGCCTGCAGGTCGGTGGGGAAGCCCGGGTACGGCTGGGTGGTCACGTCCGTCGGCTCGATGCGGCGGTTGGCGGCGACGACCGCCCCGCCGTTGCTGGGCTCGACGATGGCGCCGGTCTCGCGGAGCTTCTGGACCACCGCGAGCATGTGGTCGATGCGGCAGTGGCTCAGCTCCAGTTCCCCGTTGGTCAGCGCCCCGGCGACGAGGAACGTGCCGGCCTCGATGCGGTCGGCGATGACCTCGTGGTCCGCACCACGGAGCTGCTCGACGCCGTCGACCACCACCCGCGGCGTGCCGCCGCCGCTGACGTTGGCGCCCATCGCGTTGAGGAAGTCCGCCAGGTCGGCGATCTCCGGTTCGCACGCGGCCGACTCGATCACCGTCCGTCCCTCGGCCAGCGCCGCGGCCATCATCACGTTCGCCGTGCCCAGCACGGTGGACCCGAAGGGTCCGCCGAGGAAGACCGTCGCCCCGCGCAGGCACTTGGCGCGGGCGACGATGTCGCCCTGGTCCAGATCGATTTGCGCGCCCAGCGCGCGGAGCCCGCGAAGGTGCAGGTCGATGGGACGGGCGCCGATGGCACATCCGCCGGGCATGGACACCCGCGCCTCTCCCCGCCGCGCCACCAGCGGACCCAGCACGCAGACGCTGGCGCGCATCTTGCGCACGATGTCGTAGCGGGCGTGGCTGTCGCGGGCCGCGGACGGAGCGAGCACGACGGTTCCGTCCTCGCCGCGCGTCACCTCGACGCCGAGCTCGCCGAGCAACTCGGTCATGGTGCGGATGTCGGCCAGGTCCGGAACCCGGCGCAGCGTGCTGGGCCCGTCGCCCAGCAGCGACGCCGCCATCAGCGGAAGCGCCGCGTTCTTGGCCCCGCCGATCTCGACCCGGCCCTTGAGCCGGCTTCCGCCCTGGATGACGAAGATATCCATGATTCCCGTCCGTGGACCGACACCCGCCGCGCGCCGGGCACCATACCGCGCGTCGCGGGGTCTGGCAATTCTCCCCGCCCGGAACCCGCGTATAATGCACCAGAGCGAACGTCCACGGGAAGGAGACCGAACATGGCCGAGCTACTGCAGCATATCCGCCTTGAGGTATCCGACGAGGTCGGCAAGCTCGCCGAGCTGACCGACGCCCTGCGCGACGCGGGGGTCAACATCCTGGCGCTGGACGCCTGGGTTTCCGACGACACGGGCACCATGCACCTCGTCGCCGACGACCCCGACGCGGCGCGGGACGTGCTGCGCGGGCGCGTGGTCCGCCTGGACAGCAAGGACGTGGTCACGGTCACGCTCCCCAACGAGCCGGGCGCGCTGAACGGCCCGGCCGCGGCGCTGGCCAAGGCGGGCATCGCCATTCGCCACGTCCACGCCACGACCGCCGGCGACAAGGCGATGATCGTCCTGGACACCAGCGACAACGCCAAAGCGGTGAAGCTGCTGTAGACGCGCCCTGGTGCTCTGCGACAGGTCAAACGATTGATTGGGTGCCGTGGCTTGCAGCCCGTACGGGCGGCAGCCACGTTTGCCACAATGAGCCGCGCCGGGAGCGATGGCGTGGTTGCTTCGCAAACCACGGCACCGCTCGATCCAGGTGTCACAAACCACTACCGGCGATGCGCAACGGCGGCGCGCTCGATGCCCTGGTGATCGCGGACGATGCGCGGCTCGTCGAACGCGCCGGTTTCCGCGATGGCGTCGCGAACGGCGTCGGCCTGTCCCTGACCGAACTCGACGGCAAACGCCCCGCCGGACCGCACCCGTCGGGGCGCCCGGGCGATCAGCGGACGCAGCACGTCCAGGCCCTCGATGCCGGCGTACAGCGCCTCGGGCGGTTCGCACGCCACGGACGGGGCGACTTCGTCGCCCTCGGCGACGTAAGGCGGATTGGCCGTGACCACGTCGCAGGCGTCCCAGGCGGTGCAATCATCGGGCAGGTCCAGCAGATCGGCCCGCCGGCAGGCGACGCGGTCGGACACGCCGTGGGCGTCGGCGTTCGACGCGGCAACCTCGACGGCGACCGCCGAGGCGTCCGTCGCCAGCACCGCGGCGGCGGGGACGTGGAGGGCGACGGTGACCGCCACGGCGCCGCAGCCGGTGCAGGCATCCCACAGGCGCGGCGGGGCGCTCGGGCAGCGGCGCAGATGGTCGATCGCTTCGCAGACGAGCAACTCGGTCTCCGGACGCGGGATGAGCACCTCCGGCGTCACGCCGAACCACAGCGAGTAGAACTCCCGCCCCCCCACGAGATACGCCACCGGCTCGTGACGCGCCGCACGGGCGACCAGGTCGCGGTATCGCGCCCGTTGCGCCTCGCCGGGCTGCTCGTCGTAGCGGGCGTACAGCTCGATGCGCCGACAGCCAAGCACGTGCGCCAACAGGACCTCCGCGGCCAGGCGGGGCGACTCCACCCCGGCGCGCGCGAAGTGCTCCTTCGTCCAGTTCACCAGCGACAGAATCGTCCACATCGTCGTCCGGGCGCCGCTCATGCGCACTGGGTATCACACGCACGCACGCTCCGCAAGCGCCCGTCACCGCCTACCGCTTCCACGGCGTCTCGTACAGCTCCGCAGGAACGGTCACTGCCGGACGCCGCTTGCGCTTGACCGGGACGACGATCTTGTCGGTCGGCGCGAAGACGACGCCCTTGGCCTCCATCCGCTCGTAGGCGGGGGGCGCCCGGTCCGGGGCGACCTCGTAGACGGCGTCCGCGGCGACCACCACGCTGTGCCCGCGGTTGCGCAGGCCGACCGCGGCCGCAACGATGCCCCCGGCAACGCCCGCTCCGCACAGGATGAACGTCGTGTTGGGCAGCTCGGTGATGAGCCGCTCGGCCGCGGCGTGGTGGAACAGGTCCGCGTGGCGCTTCTCAAAGATGACCTGGTCGTATTCGTCGAACAGGTTCCGCGGCAGGTCGGTGACGTTGCGGAGCCCGAGATTGATGCGGTTGGGGCGAACGGTCCGCAGCAGCTTCCGCTCGCCCTCGGTGTCCTCCACGCAGTGGGGCACGTCGGCCAGCGGACCCCGCTCGCCGCGCCGCACACGCAGCAGCGTGCTGATGACGGGCACCTGGTTGTCGCCCGTCCACCGGAACAACCGGTAGATCTGCCGCGC
>JBMCUM010000082.1:0-8298 GCA_048622595.1 Planctomycetota bacterium
CGCCGGAGATTTCCGACCGTCAGTACGACGCGCTGATGGACGAGCTCAAGCGGCTGGAGGGCAAGCACCCCGAGCTGGTCACGCCGGACTCGCCCACCCAGCGGGTCGGCGGCGAGCCCCTCGAGGGCTTCGAGACCGTCACGCACGCCGTGGCGATGCTCAGCATCGACAACACGTACAACGCCGACGAGGTGCGGCAGTTCGACCAGCGGGTCCGCCGGGAGCTCGGCCACGACCGCTTCCACTACCTCGTGGACCCGAAGATCGACGGCGTGGCCGTCTCGCTGCGCTACGAGAACGGTCGGCTGGTGCTCGGGGCGACGCGCGGCAACGGCCGGCAGGGCGACGACATCACGACCAACGTGCGCACGGTGCGGTCGGTCCCGCTGCGGCTGCGCGGCGACGACGTGCCCGAGGTCGTCGAGGCGCGCGGGGAGATGTACTGGCCGCGCGGAGACTTCGCCGCGTTCAACGCCCGCCGCGCCGAGCGGGGCGAGCAGACGTTCGCCAACCCGCGGAACGGTACGGCCGGGACGTTGAAGCAGCTCGATCCGCGAATCGTCGCCGAGCGGGGGCTGGCGTTCATCGCCCACGGGTTCGGGCAGTTGTCCGAGCGCATCGCCGACCGCGCCGGCGAGGTCGTGCGTCGGTTCCGCGCCTGGGGGCTTCCGACCAGCGCCGACGCGAGGGTCTGCGACGACATGGACGCGGTGATGGAGGCGATCGACGACTGGGCGCAGCGCCGCCGCGAGGCGGACTTCGAGACCGACGGCGTCGTGGTCAAGATCGACGAGCTGCCCCTCCGCGACGAGCTGGGCGCTACCAGCAGGCATCCGCGTTGGTGCATCGCCTACAAGTACGCCGCCGAGCAGGCCCAGACGGTGCTCCGCGAGGTGAGCTTTCAGGTCGGGCGGCTGGGAACGATCACCCCGGTCGCCCACTTCGACGAGGTGCACATCTCGGGGACCAAGGTCACCAGCGCCTCCCTGCACAACTTCGACCAGGTCGAGCGGCTGGACGTCCGCGTGGGTGATACCGTCGTGGTCGAAAAGGCCGGGGAGATCATCCCCCAGCTCGTGCAGGTCAACCACGCCAGGCGCCCGAAGGGCGCCAAGCGCATCACGCCGCCGGAGACCTGCCCGGCTTGCGGCGGGCCCGCGCGGCGCGATCCCGGCGGCGTGTACCTGCGGTGCATCGACCCGGAATGCCCGGCCCAGCTCCGCGAGCGGCTGAAGTTCTTCGCCGGGCGCAACCAGATGGACATCGACCACCTCGGGGACAAGGTCGTCGACCAGCTCGTCGACAACGGGCTGGTGGAGCACTTCGCCGACCTGTACAAGCTGGAGGCGGACGACCTGACGCCGCTGGAGCGTATGGCCGAGAAGTCCGCGCATAACCTGGTGGACGCCATTCGTGCGAGCAAGGACCGCGGTCTGGCGCGGGTGCTGGCGGCGCTGGGGATCCGCTACGTGGGCAACCGCGCCGCGGAGATCATCGCGGACCACTTCGAGGACATGGACGCGCTGCTCGACGCCGACAAGGAGGACCTCGAGCAGATCGAGGAGATCGGCCCGGTGATCGCCGAATCGCTGCACCGGTTCCTGCACAGCAAGCGAGGCCGGAAAACGATCCGCCGCCTGAAGGAGGTCGGCGTGGACATGACCTCGCACCGCGCGGGCGGTGGCGGCGGAGCACTGGAGGGCAAGACGGTCGTCGTCACCGGCACGCTCGAGGGGTACTCGCGCGACGAGGCGAAGCGGGCCATCGAGGAGGCGGGCGGCCGGGCGACGTCAAGCGTATCCAAAAACACCGACTTCGTTGTCGTCGGCGCCGAACCCGGGTCCAAGTCCGACAAAGCCGAACGCCTCGGCGTCGAGCGGATCGACGAGGACGAATTCCGCAGGCGACTGGGCAAATAAGCGACGCCGGCCGCGCATCAAAACGACCCGCCGCCGCGGGCCGCGCCTCCCTCACGAACCTTCACCCCGACCGCCTCAGCACAGCGCCGCGAAGCTCAGTGCGATCAACAGGACCATGCGTGTTTTTCGTCGCAGCTTGCCGAGCACCGTCGCTCACCTCCTCAGGCCGGGCTCTCTCGACAGCCCTATTATACCGCGCCGGCGCCGTTTGACAAGGGCTGCGCCCGCCCGCCGCGGTGCTATTTGAGGCGTTCGAGGAGGCGTTCGGCCTGCTCGACGTGCCCGAGTCGCTGGTAGATTTCGGCGAGGCGCTCGGTGAGCTTGTAGTACACGGTGTACTTGGCGAAGGCGCTGTCCTGCGGGCGGGGAACGAGCCGCAGCAACTGGTGGTACATGGCGACGACCTGCTTGTCGCGACCGTCGCCGGCGAGAAGCTCCTCGGCCTTGGCGGCGGAGGTGAGTACGACGTCGGCGACATTTCGCCCCTTTCGAGCGGCCTGACCGTAGGCCTGCAGCGCCTTGGCGCGGTCCTCGGCGCGCAGCCACTGGTCGCCCGTGGCCAGCAGGATCCGCCCGGCCAGGTCGGGTCGCCGGCCGAAGCATCGCATGGCGCGGCGGTAGAAGTCGATGCGGTCTTCGGGGTCGGGGATCGTCGGCGCCAGGCGCATGACGATGTCGCAACTGTAGTCGGGGAAGGACTTGGCCGTGCGCTGCACCAGCAGATCGAGGAAGCGGTAGAGCTGGCGGGAGGGCAACTCGCCGTCCTTGCGCAGCGCGATCACCTGCTCCCAGGCGCGACCCAGCGCCACGTTGTGCTCGATGGCCGAGGCGAGCAGGTCGCACGCCACCCCCTCGGTCCGCGGCTCGTCGGTCGGGATCCACTCGGTCCGCGGCGAGGCGTCCTCGTGGGACTCCTCGTATCGCTCGACCAGCTCGCGCATCGGCGCCAGTGGCTCCGCCCCGGACGCACCCGCGCGGGCGCGCCACAGCTTCGCAAGCGTCGCTGCGGCGTCGGCCTGCTGGCGCCGGCGCAACGCCAGCCCCGTCGCCATTCCCGCCAGCGTCAACTCGGCGTCGCAGATGTGCTCGCCCGTGGCCGGGTCGCGGGCGTCGCCGCTGTAGTACAGATGCGCGCTGTACCGGCCGGTGCGGGCGTCCCAGACGGCGTGGGCGCCGCGCTTGAGGCGGAGTGCGGCGACCCAGGCGTGTCCCCCGCCGGTGCGCCCTTTTCCGGTGACGATTGCGGCGGGGATGCCCAGCGCCCGGCAGACCTCCGCGGCGTAGTACGCCTGCTCGATGCACACGCCCCCGTGCTCCAGAAGCTCCGGAAGCGTGAAGCTGTGCTCCGTGATCTTCTTCGCCCTGCCGCTGCGATAGTGCCCGTAGTCGTACTCCAGGTCGAAATACGCCTTCGGCGGGTTGCGGTGTCGGCGGTACCGGCCGTAGGCCCAGTTCCGCTCGGCCATGCTCAACCGGGAGCACGCCAGGTGCAGCGCCAGCTCGTAGGGCATCTCGCGCAGATCGTAGCGAAAGGACCGCTCCCCGTCCGTGTAGTAGTCGAACGACTCGGTCAGCGACGCCCGATCGGGCGGCTCGGCGCCGGGCGGCACGTTGGGCCGTTCCGGACAGGCGATGGCGAACGCCGCCGACAGCTCCGGGTAGGCGGCGACGCGCTTGGCGTCGTGGGCGTACAGCTCCGCCAGCCGCTCGACGGGCGTGGCCTTTCCGCCGGCGACCGGACCGCCCCGCGAGTCGCTGGCGCGCAGGAACCGCCGCAGCACGGTCGGATGGTCGCGCAGCCACGCGGCGAAGGATTCGCCGCCGACCTCGGCCGCCCGCGGCAGCGTCTCGGAGGCGCGCCACACGTAGACCAGGTCCGCGATCGCGCCCAGGTGCTCGAAGTGCCCGCAGGCCGCCCGCGACAGAAGCAGATCCTCCACCTCCGCGTGCAGCGCGGGAAGCTCCGCCGGCTCGCTCCGGGACAACCGCTGCAGCGCCCACTGACCCACCCAGGCGTCCGGTCCCTCGGCCGCCTCGGCGCGACCGGATCCGGCGCAGAACGCGGCGGTCAGGGCGACGCATGCTGCGATCCGAACGGTGCGACCGGCTCGTCGTAAGCGCGCGTTGCTCGTGGCAGCGGTCATTTGCTTGAACGCGGGCATGATACCACGGGCGCGCCTGCGCACAAAGAGCCGGTTCGCGCCGGCGCCACGCCGATGGCGCCACGGGGCGTGCGCGGTATAATGCGCGCGCCGATGCGACTGGACACGACCCAACAACTTCAGATGGCCCAGCAGATGAAGCTGTCGCCGCGGATCATCCAGGCGATGGAGATCCTTCAGCTTCCGGTGATGGCCCTGCAGGAGCGCATCGACGCCGAGATGGAGGCCAACCCCGTCCTCGAGCAGCGCGAGTCCGGCGACCCGGAGCAGGCGCCGGCGCGCGAGGACTACCCCGACGACCGCGGCGAGCACGACATGGTCGTCGACGAGTCCAACGGAAACAGCGAGGACTTCGAGCGCCTGGCGGAGTTCACCGACGAGTACGGCCCGGACTTCATCGCCGCCACGGGCGAGGCGCCGCGCCGAGCCGCCGACCCCGAGGCCGGAGACCGCAAAATGGAGGCGATGGCCAACACCGCCGCCCCGGCCGAGACGCTCAACGAGCACCTTCTGAAGCAGTGGGCGTTTGTCGAAGCCGAGGAGCGCACCGGCGCGGCCGGGCGGGCGATCATCAACAATCTGGACGACGACGGGTATCTCCGCGTGGGGCTTGGGGACCTGGCCGCCCGTAGCGAGGGCGTCACCGAGGCGGACCTGGAGGCGGCACTTCGGCTGGTTCAAGGGTTGGAGCCGACGGGCGTGGGCGCGCGCGACCTGCAGGAATGCCTGCTGATCCAGCTTCGCGCCGAGGCCGACGCCGGGCGCGACGTCTCGCTGGAGACCGAGCTGGTCCGCGATTTCCTCCGCGACATCGAGGCCAACCGCCTCCCGCAGATCGCCAGGCGACTCGGTCGGTCGGTCGAGCAGATCAAGGGCGCCATCGAGAACCTCTCCCACCTGAACCCGCGCCCGGGGCTTCTGGTCGGTCAGCGCGCCGCGCCGGTCATCCGCCCGGAGGTCATCGCCGATCTGGACGACGACGGGAACGTGGTGGTCACGATGGACGACGGCAGCACGCCGGAGCTGCAGATCTCCCGCGCGTATCGCCGCATGGCCGACGACCGTCGAGCCGCCAACGACGTGCGGCAGTTCATCCGCAAGAACATCCGCTCGGCGCAGTGGCTGATCGGCGCCATCCGGCAGCGGCGCGACACCGTGCGGCGCGTCGCCCAGGCCGTCTTCGACGTCCAGCGCGACTTCCTCGAGCAGGGCCCCGAAGCGCTGAAACCGCTTCCGATGGCCGAGGTCGCCAGACGCGTCGGCGTGCACGTCGCCACCGTCAGCCGCGCCGTCGCCGGCAAGTACGCCCAGACCCCGCTGGGCATCTTCCCCCTGCGGATGTTCTTCTCCGGCGGAACGAAGACCACCGAAGGACGGGACGTCGCCTGGGACGCCGTCAAGGCCAAACTCAAGGAGGTCGTCGACGCCGAGGACAAGTCCAGCCCCCTCAGCGACGACCGCCTCACCGAGGCCCTCAAGGCCCGGGGCGTCGAGATCGCGCGGCGCACCGTGGCGAAGTACCGCAAGCTCCTGGGCATCCCTCCGGCCCGCCAGAGGCGGGAGTACTAGCCACCCCTCCGAGACCGCGCCGCGGGTCTACGCCTCGCAGCGGGCGGTGTTGAGGCGTAGCAGGTTCGCCAGCACGCGCTGCTCGATGCGGGCACGGCGATCCGTGAGGGGATGGTCGTCCGCCAGCGGTCGCCCCGCCCCGCACGGCTGCCAGACCTCCGCCCAGTCCGGGTCCCAGCCGCCTTCGGGGTCCACCGCCGCATACGCGGCCAGCACCGCGCGGTCCACCGCCGCGTGGGCCAGTTGCAGCCACGCCGGCCGCTCGTTGTACAGGTTCGTCAACGTCCGCTTCTTCAAATCCTTGTCGCCGACGGCCTCGGCCTGAATGGCCGATTGGCGAATCAACGCCCGGGCCGCCTCCGGCACGTCGGAAAAATCCTCCCGCTGGTCAACCCGCCGGGCGATGGGCTCGATCCACTCCGGCGGGTTGCACCACCGCTCGCGCTGGGCGTTCAATTCCGCGGCCGCGGTCGAAATCGCCGCGTGCAACGCGTCGCCTTCGGGCTCCCGGCCCGGCGCCCAGGGCAGCGGAAACGTCTCGAAACACGTCGTCGGCGTGTATCGTGGCCGCGACTCAAGCTGTGTCCCCATCCGCAGCGCCCACAGCTCGTGAATGCTGCTGTGCAACACGCCGAAAAAGTAGTCGTCGGATCGGGCGAAGACGATCAATTGATGGTCGGGGAGTACGGCGCCGCCAAGCTGCACAAATATACGAAACTTTGTCACGTTGGGGGTTCCCAAATACCCATCACTCGGCAGCGCATCGCGCATATCTGGGCGCGCCCTTTGATGGATCCACCACGGCACGCCGGTCGCATCGCCGGAACGCGCCGTTTTGCGCATAGGGCGGACATGCTCGGCGATGTATTCGAATGGAGCTTCGTAGCGGCTCGCCTCGTCCTTTGGCGTGCCCGGCGGGAAATCCACAATCCACATGCCCCGCGGCCGTTTCGTGATGTCGCTACCGTTGACCCAAGGCCGCAGCACGTCCGAGTTCGGCTTCCCATGCGGATTGGGCTGTTCAAGTAAGCGCTTGGCTTGCGCCCATTGGATATCAAAAGGGCCCACCTTTGTGTCGCCCATGAAGGCAGCGCCAATATTTTCTTGCAGGCGAACCGCCCCCGATAGGTCCAAGTCGCCCGTCAGGTCCGTATTGATCTGCTCGACGGGCTTTCCGTCGAGAGCTCGCTCGGTTTCGTCGCCGTCATCGAAGCCGACGATGGAGACGTGGACGGCCGCGCCTTCGAGGATCCACCGGCGGTCGGACCAGGCCAGGAAGATGTCGCCGGTGTCCTTGATGCGTTTGAGGACTTCGCGGTTGGCCCCGCCGCGTATGCCCTGGGTGGCCAGCAGGCCGATACGCACATATCTCGTGCCCTTCCGCGCCGCGGCCTGTTCGACAACTTCCCGCCCTCGTTCGAACCAGTAGCAGCACAGATCGGACGAGTTGGGGATGTCGTAATTGGCGTACATCGCTTCGATGTATGCATCAGGCAGGTTGTACTCGCGGAAGACTTTCGAGCCCAAAAACGGCGGGTTGCCGATGATGAAGTCGGCCTGGGGCCAGTCGG
Source organism: Planctomycetota bacterium (assembly GCA_048622595.1). Lineage (GTDB taxonomy): Bacteria > Planctomycetota > Phycisphaerae > SM23-33 > SM23-33 > JAGXKT01. The sequence continues at coordinate 7,222 of JBMCUM010000082.1, forward strand.
CCTGGCCGGTGCCTCGGGCGCCCTGGCGCCACGCGGGGATCGGTTTGTCGTCTGGGTCGGTCCAGGCGAGGATGGCGTCGCGACATTCGATGGTCTGGAGCGGTTCGAGGATCGGGTCGCGCGGCGGGACGAAGCCGTTGTCCCGCATCCACTGGAGATAGCCGATCCAGATGACGACCTGCGCCAGCTCGGCCGCGTAGGGGTTGACCTCGATCCCGCGCAGTTGCGTCGGGCGAATGTTCGGGAACAATCCGCCGCCGCCGACCTCCGGGCGCGCGGCGAAGGCGATGACCTCCTTCTCCAGGTTCAGCAGTTGCTGGATGGCGACGTAGAGGAAGTTGCCGCTCCCGCAGGCCGGGTCGAGAATCCGCACCGCGCCGAGCTCCTGCATGAAGGCGTGCAGCAGCTCGGAGATCTTCGCGTTGGCCTTGCGCTTGGTGGCGTCGGTCTTTGCCTTGCGGCGGCGGGCGAGCTGGGCGTCCACCTCGTCGCGGACCTCGTCCCAGCGGCGGCGCAGCGGGACCATCACCACCGGCTCGACGACGAGCATGATGTCCTCGCGGCTGGTGTAGTGGGCGCCGATCTGCGCCCGCTTGGACGGGTCGAGCGTCCGCTCGAACAGCGTCCCGAAGATCGACGGCTCGACGGCGGACCAGTCCTGTCCGGCGGCGGCGAGCAACTCGCCGATCTCCGGGTCGGTCAGCGGCAGCGCGGGCGCCTCGTCGAACAGCCCGCCGTTGAAATAGTCGATCCGCTCGGTTCCGAACGCCCCGCCGGTGCGCATCGTGGCGAACAGGTCGGTCAGCACGCCGGCCAGTTCGTCCGGGTTCTGTCGCCACTGGCTCAGCAGGCGGGTGAACAGCCCGTCGGCCAGCAGCCCCACGTCCTCGGCGAACAGGCAGAACATGCACTTCATGAGGAAATGTGCGGCGGCGTGCGGCTCGTGCCCGCGGTCGCGCAGGCCGGCGGCGATGATGCTGATCCGCTCGGCGGTCTCGCGGGTGATGGCCTCGCTGGTGAGATCGGGGCGGAAGCTCTCCGGGTCCGTGAACACGCGTCGGACGATGTCCAGGTAGG
>JBMCUM010000083.1:0-8289 GCA_048622595.1 Planctomycetota bacterium
GGATTGCCTGGCCGCGCATGATTCGACACCGCTGGCGCAAAATGTGAATTGACGGTTCCAGCAACCCGTGAGATAATGACAGGAACAAGTGGCACCTGACCCGCGAAGACGCATCAGATCCGGCGGGCGGGACGTTCCCGGCCGAGCAGACGCTCGCAGGGCGCCGAACGGAGAGAGGAGACAAACGATGAGACGACACGTGCAGAAGACGAGATGGGCGGTGCTTGGCGCGGCAGCGCTGCTGGTTGCGCTGCTTACGGCGGCCTCGGCCTCGGCGGCGACGGTCTACAAGATCGACATCGACTCAGACAACGGAATCGGTCCGGTGACGGCTGCCGGGTTCAGCAGCGTGAACGCCGACAGCGGCGCCACCGTGGTCGCCGGCGTGACGTTCGATCCGTTCGGCGGGTCCAGAACGCGCGATGCATCGGGCAGCCCCAATCCCGACGCGCTGCTGGCGGATTTCGTGTTCGGCGGGACGTGCGGCGTCGAGATCACCGATCTCCCGGACGGGCCGTGGGAGGCGAAGCTCTGGTCATATGATGCCCAGTATGGAGCGGACAGCCAGATCATCGGCATCGAGGACGGGACCACTGACGTGGTCAAGACGGACGACTTCGACGCGAATCCCACGACGCCGTTTGTGTTCCAGTTCGATACGGACGATTTCGCGAACACGTTCAGCATCTACGTCGCCGAGGATGACGAGACGGGCAACAACGACCGCTCGCGGCTCGACGGGCTGGAGCTGACGCTGATCCCCGAACCGGCCACGCTGGCGATGCTCGCGATCGGCGGCGTCGGGCTGCTCGCCCGGCGCAGGCGCCGGTAAGCTCCGTACGCCCGCGCAACCCACACGGGTCGCGCCGGCGCGCCGCACCGCTGGACAGAGTAGGAGAGAGACGATGAAACAACACGGTGGAAGTCAGACGGTGAAACGAAACGCCGGCAGCGCGGCAGCGCTGCTGGTTGCGCTGCTTACGGCGGCCTCGGCGTCCGCGGCGACGTGGAACGTCGACGCCGACGGGAACTGGACCGATCCGAACAACTGGGATACCGCTTCCTACCCGGACGGGGCGACGGCAGTGGCCGACTTCGACATCGACGTGACGGCCGACCGGACGGTCACGCTGGACGACGACATCACGCTCAACAGGCTGTATTTCGTCCCGGACGGTGACGGGGTGTTCACGCTCGACCGGTCCGGCGCCGAAACGCTGACGATGGACGGCGATTCTCCGCTGGTCGAGGTGCGCGTCAACGGAAACTACCAGGGCCCCGGTCCGGTCATCGACGTGCCGGTGATCGTGGGCGGGACGGGCAGCGGCGCCGCCACGTTCGGGGCCCACGATGACGGGGCGGGCGACCGGATCCCGCTGACGTTCGCGCAGAGCGTGACGCTGAACCGCGACCTCGAGTTTGACATCAGCAACTATGCTCGCCAAATCAAGATCGAAGGGAATCTGACCGGCACGGGGGATGTGACCGTCGGCGGGACCAACGGCTCGGTCAACCTCGACGGCGCCGATAACGACTTCAATGGTGATCTGACGATTCTCAAGCGAAGCGTCACCGCCCGAAGTCTGCCGGACAACCTCAACCTGACGGTGGCCGCGGGCACCACGCTGTCGATGACGTCGGCGCACACGGCGCATTTTGTGTTCGACAGCATCGCCGGTTCCGGTGGGATTAGCGTTGGTTGGAATACCGACGACAGCAGCATCACCCTGCACGTGGCATCCGGGACGCAGCAGATCGACGCCAGCTACCAGGGAACGGGGTTCCACAAGACCGGAAGCGGGACCGCCTGGCTGAACAACACGTGGGACACGCATACGTCGGCAACGGTCGAGGCGGGGACGCTGGTGATCAACGCCTCGGACATCATGTGCGAAAGCGACGACGACCTGACCGTCTACACCGGCGCGACGCTGGGCATCGGCGACGGCGTCACCTACGCGCCGGACAAGGCCGTGACGTTCAACGCCGGGTCGACGCTGACCGGGTCGGGCACCTACGATCGCCCGGACGGCGACTGGACCGCCCCGGCCGACTTCACCGTCGCACCCGGCATGAGCACCGGCGAGCTGCGCGTCGACATCGGGACCGGCAACACGCTCGTGCTCAACGGGACCAGCGAGCTCGCCATCGAACTCGACGGGGCCGGCAACGACCTGCTGACCGTCGTCGGCGACCTCGACCTCGGCGGAGCGGCGCTGAACCTGTCCGGCTCGCCGGACGACGGCGTGTGGTACACCGTCGTCACCGCCGACAGCATCACCGGCTCGCCGGGCAGCGTGACCAGCGGGTACGACGTCAATGTCACCGGCACGGAGGTGCAGGTGATGATCCCCGAACCGGCGACGCTGGCGATGCTCGCGATCGGCGGCGTCGGGCTGCTCGTGCGGCACAGGCGCTCGGCCTGACGTCGGGCGTGCGGAACGCCGACAAGCCGGCGCCCGGCGGCGGCGAGGGGGCGCGGCGTTTTGGATGCCCGTCAAGGGGGGCGAGCCGGCTGCCCTGGCGACATGCGAGCGCTCCGGCTTGACGCAGGTACAGCCTCCGGCTCATACTATGATTGAGCGGGGCGGGTTGTCTGCCCGCCGCGCCGCGCAGCGTTGGGCGCGCTACGCCGCGGTTTGCCCGCTGGCAGTGCCGCCGACAGGCGCACGAGGACAACACGCCATGACAGCCGACACATCCCGGCGAACCGTTCAATCCCGCAGCCGCGGTTTCACGCTGATCGAGTTGCTCGTCGTCATCTCGATCATCGCGCTTCTGGTGGCGATCCTGATGCCCTCGCTGAAGCAGGCCAAGGAGCTGGCCCGGCGGCAGGTCTGCGCGCTGAACCTCCGGCACATCGGCGTCGGCGCCCAGACCTACGCCAGCGAGCACGAGGACCGGCTGATGCATTGCGGGTACTGGTTCTACTGGTGCGGCGGGTGGCTGCATTACACGATGCAGCACCGCCTGTACGACACCGGCAACTACGCCGGCCGGTCGCACCCCTGCACGCCTCGGGAGGGGGCGATCAACCTGGGGCTGCTGATCGAGGCGGACATCATGGGAAGCTGGAGCAACCAGCAGGCGTTCCACTGCCCGACGGAGAACTACCAGGGCGGCGAGCCGGACGAGCCGCACACCTCCAGCAGCAGTTACCTGCGCCACCCGCTGCCCGGCGAGCGCAACTACAAGGCGCCGCGCCTGGCGGACCTGCGGCCGGAGATGGCGCTGTACGCCGACAAGTTCCAGCGGTCCCGGTACGTCCGGAGCATGCACGGCGACGGGATCAACGTCCTGGAGATCGGCGGGGCGGTGACGTATCACAAGGACCGCGACCCGCCGCTGATCACCGTGGACAACAGCACCGACCCGTACGACCAGATGCACGACTGGCAGCGGATGATCGACATCTGGGACTACGTGGGCCTGCCCGGGCATGAGCCGCCGTTGTACGGGCGGTAAAGGGCGCCTCGTGAGGGAAGGCGCCCGGCCGCGGCGACGACGGCCGCGCACCGGACCTGTCGCAAGACCGGCGGCGAGGAGACAGCGCCATGAAAGCGGACAGTGGGTATGAGGCGGTCTGCCCCACGCCCCCGGATCGGGTGCGGACTGTCCGTGGGGGCTTCACCCTCATCGAGCTGCTGGTGGTCATCGCGATCATCGCGCTGCTGGTCAGCATCCTGATGCCCTCGCTGAAGCAGGCCAAGGAGCTCGCCCAGCGGGCGGCGTGCGCGATGAACGAGCGCCAGATCGGCACGGCGTCGGCGACCTGGGCGTCCGACCACGACGGGCGCCTGCCCCATACGGGACAGTTCGCCTGGTACCCGTCGATGACGCACGTGATGTACCAGACGGACAAGTGGGGAAAGCACGGCCACGGGGACGAGCCGGTCAACCTCGGGCTGCTGCTGGAGGACGAGCTGATCGGGACCTATCGCAGCGACGACATGGTCAACTGCCCGGCCGCCGACAGGGCCAGTGACGAGTTCCGGTGGCCTTCGCTTCGCCTGGACTACAACGTGCGCCTGTTGACGCTCTACCAGAAGGTGGAGTTCCCCAAGGACGGGCTGTCCGGGAAGTACTCCGGGCGACCGCTCGATAAGCTGCGCCCCGAGGGCCCGCTCTACGCCGACCGCTTCAACACGGGCTTCTGGACGCTCAACGCCCACCCCGACGGCGTCAACGTCCTGTGGCAGGACTGGTCGGCGAGCTTCGTGACCGCCGAGGCGGTCAACGCGCGGCTGCCGGACGCGGCGCGGGACCTGGACGACCCGTCGCGGATGAGCCACTGGCCGAACCTGTGGGAGATGCGCGACCTGTGGGACGCGATCGAGCAGGCCCGTTGATCCCGCGGGCGGCGGGCGTGTTGCCCGCCGGCAGCCGCCTTCGAAGCGGCGAGGAGATCCCTCGTGAGAACCCGTCGATCCCACAACGCCGCCTCCGCCGGTCGCGTGAGGGGCTTCACGCTGATCGAGCTGCTGGTCGTCATCGCGATCATCGCGCTTCTGGTGGCGATCCTGATGCCGGCGCTGGACAAGGCGAAGGACCTGGCACGCCGCATGGCCTGTGCGACGCAGCTCAAGCAGCAGGGCAACGCGTTCCACATCTACGCCGCGGAGTACGACGGCGCGATCCCGTGCAAGAACTTCCACTTCTCGTTCCACGCGTACGGCAACGACTACGATTCGCGCGGGTTCTACGGGGGCTACCGCATCCTCCGCGACGAGGGGTTCATGGAGGCGGAACTGCGCGTCTGCCCGGCGTCGTGGGTCAAGGCCCACCCGACGCAGAAGGCGGGCTTCCGCGTCTACTACGACTACTTCCTCAACGGGGACATCAGCACCGGCTCCTACCGGTACTGCGGCGGAGGCAACCCCCCGGAGGGGCACGCCGGGCTGTTCGGCGGTTGGGCCAGGGAAGGCGCCTGGGGCTGGTACAAGAATCGCTTCGTCGTCCGCTTTGACGAGATGCGCCGTTCAAGCGACTGGCTGATGGTCGTCGATGCCTTCTACACCCCGGAGCACCCGTACTACAACTACCGCGTGAACAACCACGATTCGTGGAACGACCCTGCCGGCGTGAACGCCCTGTACGCCGACACGCACGTGGAATGGTCCGATGCCGACGACCTGCGGCAATTGTGGACGGGCGGCTGGACGGAGTTCTGGGCGCCCACCAACGGCTGCTTCGCCGGCCACGGGCGGTATTACTATTACGGCGAGGTGATCAGCCACAACGACGCCCGCATGAAAAGCGTCTACGACGTGCCGGGCTGAGCCCGCCCTCGGCGCCCTCGCTGGTCATCGGACGGAAACATCTCTGCCGTGTTGACGTTTCCTCCCGACCGACGTATACCCGGCCGCCTGAATCCGCCGACCCCGCCGCTGACCACACCGGAGGCCCCATGACCGCAGACGCGAATCCATCCGAGTACCGAACGGACCGCTGCATGCCGCGACCGCCCGAGACGCTCGGCGTGACGTGCCACGAGCCGGGCCGCTGCTTCGAGGGGCTGACGCTGTGCTGGTCGAACTGGGGCACGTCGGCCGGGCTGGTCGACCTCGACGGGACCGTCGTGCATCGCTGGAAGCTGGAGCAGGGGCCTCGCTGGCACCAGGTGGAACTGCTGGACAACGGGCACCTGCTGGTGGTCGCCAACGAGAAGCCCTACTCGCCGCGGATGATCAGCCGGCACGTGCTGTGGGAGCTGGACCGCGACAGCAACGTCGTGTGGCGCAGCTTCGCCCGCTGCCACCACGACGCCCGGCGCCTGGACGACGGGCACACGCTGGTGGTGGCCAACGCCCCGGCCCAGTACCGCGAGCTGCACGACGAGCCGCTGATCTACGACTATCTCCAGGAGCTCGACGCCGACGGGGGCGTCTGCTGGAACTGGCACTTCGCGCCGCACCAGGAGGAGCTGGACCTGCCCGACGCGCCGCTGATCGGCGCCGCCCACGGCGACTGGCCGCACATCAACACCGTCGAGTCCCTGCCGACCAACGCCGCCGGCGACCTCGACGAGCGGTTCCGCCCGGGCAACGTTCTCGTCTCGCCGCGACACCTGCACCTGATCTTCATCATCGACCGCGACACGGACCGGATCGTCTGGCAGTGGGGGCTGGGCGAGATCCTCGGCCAGCACCAGCCCACCATGCTTCCCGACGGGCACATCCTGCTGTTCGACAACGGTCGCGGTCCGGGCCCGGCCCAGCCGCAGTTCCGCGGCTGGTCGCGCGTGGTGGAGATGGACCCGCTGAGCGGCGAGATCGTCTGGGAGTACAAGACGGACCCGCCGACGGACTTCTGGACGCCGGTCGGCTCGGGCAACCAGCGGCTGGGCAACGCCAACACGCTGATCTGCGCGATGAACTGGGGCGAGCCCGGGCGCGTCTTCGAGGTCACACCGGACGGCGAGATCGTCTGGGAATACTGGAACCCCGAGGGCGGAAGCTTCTACCGCGCCTATCGCTACGCGCCGGACAGCGAGGCGCTGGCGAACCTGAACCTGTGAGCCCGGTCATGGACCTCCACACCCGCGATGTCGTGTGGGACTCACCCAGCGACGACAGTCTCGGCTCGATGCCGCTGGGCAACGGCGACCTCGGCGCGAACGTCTGGGTCACCCGCGACGGGCGCGTGCACCTGTACCTGGGCAAGACCGACGCGTGGGACGAATACTCCCGCCTGGTCAAGCTGGGCGAGCTGACCATCGAGGCCGACCCGCCGGCCGGCGATGCGGTGCGGCGCGGCTTCCGCCAGGCGCTGCACCCGTCCGAGGGGTGCATCGTCCTGCGGTTCGGGCCCGCCGCGGCGTCCGTGCTGGAGCTGCGCCTGTGGGTCGACGCGCACCGCCCCATGCTGTGGATCGAGGTGTCCGGCGGCGACGGGGGGGCGCTGCCGCTGCGCTGCCGGCTGGGCACGTGGCGGACCGCCTACCGCCAGCTGGACGCCGGCGAGGCGGGCGCGAGCATGCGACAGGACGGCGTCCGCGACAAGGCGTTCGAGTACCCCGACGCCGTGCTGAGCCCGCCCCACCTGCGCGACGGGCAGATCGGGCTGTACCACCGCAATCAATACTCGATGCTGCCCGAGCTGCTCGCCCATCAGCAACTCGCCGACGCGGCCGACGCGGTGGACGACCCGCTGGTCGATCGCACGTTCGGCTGCGTCGTGCAGTGCGACGCCGACGAGGTCGAGACCGGCGGCGAGCTCGCCGAACAGACGCTCACCTGCCGCGCCGCCGCGGGCCGGACCGTGCTGGCCGTCGTCGCCCACACCAGCCGCGACGCGACCCTCGACGCCTGGGCCGAAGCGCTCCAGCAGCACGCCGACGCGGCGCGCGGCGCGGACCTCGACGCGGCGCGTCGCGCCCACGCCGACTGGTGGCGGGCGTTGTGGGACCGCAGCTTCATCGAGATTTCGGGCAGCGCAGCGGCCGAGGCGATCGGCCGGGCGTGCGCGTTGCAGCGGTACGTGACGGCCTGCGCGGGGCGGGGGACGTTTCCCATCAAGTTCAATGGGTCGATCTTCACGGTCGACGGTCCCGAGGAGAATCGACCGGACTGGGACGCCCCGCGCCGGTTCAACCCCGACTACCGCCGGTGGGGCGGGGGATACTGGTTCCAGAACACGCGGTTGATCTACTGGCCGCTGCTGGCGTCGGGCGACTGGGAGATGCTGCGCCCCTGGTTCGACTTCTTCGAGCGGGTCGCGGGCCTCTCTCGCCGGCGCGTCGCGAAGCACCTGGGCATGGACGGGGTCTTCTTCCCCGAGACGATGACGCTGTGGGGAACCTACCGCAACGACAACTACGGATACGGACGCCCGGCGGACCTGAACGCGGCGCTGCCGGTCAACCGCTTCATCCGGCGGTACTGGCAGGGCGGGCTGGAGCTTGCGGCGGTGATGCTGGCCTACCGGTCGCACACGGGCGACGACGCCTGGTGGCGGCGGCAGGGGTATCCGATCGTCCGCGACGTGCTGCTGTTCTACCGCGCGTACTACGACCGGCGCGACGCGCGGGGCAAGGTCCGCCTCGCCCCCTCCCAGGCGCTGGAGACCTGGCACGACGCCGTGAACCCCACGCCCGACATCGCCGGGCTGAGGTGGGTCCTCGACGAGCTGCTGCGATTGCCCGACCCGCTGACACCCGACGACGACCGCCCGCTGCTGCGGCGCTTCCGAGACGAGCTGCCCGACGTGCCGCTCGCGGACGCCCCCTCCGGCGCCGGGCCGCGCATCGTCCCCGCCGAGACCTACCGCGACTGTCGCAACATGGAGAAC
>JBMCUM010000084.1:0-8219 GCA_048622595.1 Planctomycetota bacterium
GTTCCACACCGTCAGCTCGAAGCCCGCCGACAGCAGGTTCTTCGCCATCGGCGCGCCCATGATGCCCATACCGATAAAGCCCGTACGCATGGGAATGTCCCGGTCCACGTTGCGTCCTTTTTGCCGTTCGCCCGCGGCTGACACGGCCGCGGGCTTGGGGTATACTACCACCGGCTCGCCGGATTCGCACGGGAGAGCATCGATGGGTGCAGAGACGCTGAACGCAAGCTGGACCGACTGGTTCGTCAAGGAGACGTTCCTGAACAACGAGCCGTGGCGCTGGGTGACGCTGCTGGGGGTGTTGGTCATCAGCTTCGTGCTCGGAAAGGCCGCCGCGTTCATGCTGACCCGCGCGGGCGGGCGACTGAGGGATCGCCTGGGCGCCTCGGCGCTGGGGACCGTGCTGGACGCTCTGTCCGGTCCTGCGACGATGTTCGTCCTGGCGGGCGGGCTCTACGTCGCCAGCACGTTCATGAATCTGACTTACCGCGCCGACGGCGCCGTGCACACCATCAAGCCGTTCTGGGTGAATATCTGCCGGACCATCGCCGTGCTCGGTGCGGCGTGGTTCATCTTCCGCCTGGTGAACCTGGTCGAGATCTACCTCCGCCGCTGGACGGCGCGGACGGAAACGGCTTTGGACGACCAGCTCGTGCCTATGATCCGCAAGGCGCTGCGGGTCTTCGTGGTCATCGTCACGGCGCTGTTCATCGCCCAGAACGTCTTCCAGTGGGACATCGGCGCCCTGATCGCCGGGCTGGGCGTCGGCGGTCTGGCGATGGCGCTGGCCGCCAGGGAGGCGCTGTCCAACTTCTTCGGTTCGGTGACCATTCTCCTCGACCGTCCGTTCAAGATGGGCGACTGGGTCCGCCTGGCCGACTACGAGGGCATCGTCGAGGAGGTCGGCTTCCGCTCGACGCGCGTGCGAACGTTCTTCGGGCACCTCGTGGTCCTTCCGAACGCCACGGTGGCGAACGTGGCGGTGGACAACGTCTCGGCCCGGCCTTACATCCGACGCAACCTCAACGTTACGGTCACGTACGACACGCCGCCGGAGAAGATGGCCGAGGGGATGGACATCCTGCGGGACATGCTGGCGGCGCGGAGCGCCCACTGGCCGGAGGACCGCCCGCCCCGGGTCTACTTCAGCGACTTCAACGCGGCGAGTTTGAACATCCTGGTGATCTACTGGTATCGGCCGCCCGACTGGTGGGAGTACCAGCAGTTCAACAACGACTTCAACATGGAGCTGCTGCGGCGGTTCAACGAGGCGGGCATCGAGTTCGCCTTCCCGACCCAGACGCTGTACGTCAAACAGGACTCGCCGCTCGAGGCGCAGGTGCGCCTGGAGTCGCGAGGCGACATCTCGCCCGAATAGCGCCGGGCCCCTGCGCCCGTTCGGATCGGAATCGGCGCGAACCGCCTAATCCGCGGAAGGTTGCTTCGCGCGGCCCTGCGCCTTCGAACCTTTCGGGACTCGCGCGTCACTGTCGCGTAAGGCGCCGGAACTGGCGGTGGTACTTCCGGCGCAGCCCGCCGCCTTTTCCCGTGGACCGCTCGCGCTCGAGCTTGGCCAGCAGGCGGTCCATCTTCGCCGCGTCCACGGGCACGTCCACCGGCTCGCCGCCGGTAAAGCCCGACAGGTACGCCGCGTTGGACAGCTCCAGCTCGTTGATCGCCTCGTCTCCGGGGGCGTACTGCTCGCCTCGGCCGAGGACCTCCCGCGCGAAGCCGCGGACCATCTCGATGTGCTTTCCGTCGGTCTTGGGGTTGCGGCGGTAGCGCACCTCGCGCCACGTGCAGCCCTGCTTCATCGTCGGCGAGGCGACGGCGTTGGCCGTCTGGCAGCCGTAGATGAAGTCCCGGATCGGGACCTTGAGCTTGCCCAGGCGGATCCTGTTGTCCTGGATGATCATGGTGGCCTTGTCGCCGGAGAGGACGAACTGCTCCATGCCGGGCTGCTCGGCCGTGGTGGCGTAGATGTAGCCCATCCGCCCCTCGCCGTAGTCGCAGAGGATGTTGGCGGTGTCCTCGACCTCGATGTCGTGCTCGCGCGTGTGGCAGGTGGCGATGACGCGCCGGGGCAGGCCCATCCCGATCCACTGGAACAGGTCCAGGTGGTGGGGCGCCTGGTTGATCAGCACGCCGCCGCCCTCGCCGTCCCACGTGCCGCGCCACGCCCCGCTGTCGTAGTACGCCTGGGTGCGGAACCATCCGGAGCAGATCATCTGGACGCGGAACACCTCGCCCAGGACGCCGTCGGTGACGAGCTTGCGGGCCTTCTGCATGATCCCCCGGGTGCGGTGGTGCAGCACGGCCCCGAGGACCTTATGGCGCTTCCTGCACTCGGCGATCATGGCGCGGGCGTGGCTGACGCTGGAGGACAGGGGCTTCTCGCACAGCACGTGCAACCCCGCCCGGGCCGCCTGAAGCGCCAGCGGCGCGTGCGGGTAGTGCGGGGTGGCGATGATGACCGCGTCGCACAGATCCGAGTCGTACAGCTCCCCGGCGTCGGTGAAGTAAGGCACGTCGCACTCGCCGCCGACGCTGCGCGCCCGGTCCTCGTCGATATCGCACACGGCGCCGAGTTCGATGAGGCGCCCGGTGTCGCCGGCGATGCTGCGGGCGTGCCCGGTGCCCATGGTCCCGACGCCGATGATTCCAAATCGCACTTTGTTCATGGTCCTGCTCCCTGGTCGGATTCGCTCGTTTCCCTCATCCGCCGCGCTCGGCGGTGCGGGGGACGGGATGCTATCGGCGCGGCGTCCGGGACGCAAGCCGCGGCGGCGAGGAAACGCCATTGACATCCGCCGGGGCGCGGCGTATTGTCCGACGAACCATCTCGGTCCGTCGGCGCGTTCGCCGACGGGCGCGGAGCGGTCCACCCCGGCAAGCGAAAAGGGCGAAGCGCCTATGCGGTACATCCGGGCAGCAGCGATGGCGACGTGGATTGCGGTTCTGGCAGGTGGCGCAACGGCCGCCGAGATCGTCAACGTCCGCATCACGGGCAACGAACGGCTGTCGGACGAGCAGATCCTCGCTCGCATCCGGGCGCGCCCGGGCGAGACATACGACGCCGAAGCCGTCAAGGCCGACCAGCGGCGCCTGCTCGAGACCGGGGATTTCGAGAACATCGTGGTCCGCAAGGTCGATACGGACGAAGGTGTGGTCGTGACGTTCGAGGTCACCGAGCGCCCGGTGATCCGCAGCGTGCAGATATTCGGAAACTACGCCTACAGCGACGAGGAGCTCAGCGAGCTGTTGCCGTTCGGCGCCGGAGCGCCGCTGGACCTCGCGGCCGTGCAGCGGGGCCGTGCGGCGCTGGAGGACCACTACGCCCGTCAGGGCTACCACGAGACGCAGGTGAGCGTCGACCGGCGGCGAGTGATGCGGACGGGCGAGGTCGTCTACCGCATCCGCGAGGGGGTCAGCACCACGGTGACGGACCTGTCCTTCGACGGGAACAGCTTTTTCACCTCGGTCTGGCTGAAACAGAAGATCGAATCGTCCGAGCGTCTCTGGCCGTTCATTCCCGGGCGGCTGGACCGCGGGCAGGTGGACGACGACGCGCGGACCATCCGCGAGATGTACCGCAGGGAGGGCTTCCTGGGCGCGGAGGTCGGCGCCGAGATCGTCTTCTCCGAGGACAAGCAAGAGGCCGAGGTCATCTTTCACATCGACGAAGGCCCGCGGTACCAGGTGGGCGAGCTGCGGTTCGAGGGCAATGAGCTGTTCGCCAACGACGAGTTGGCCGGGCGGTTGGAGCTGCGCCCGGGGGCGTATTTCACGCCGCTGAAGCTGCGTCGCGCCACCCGGCGGGTCGAGGCGACGTACGGTCAACTGGGCTACGTCGAAACGCGCGTCACCGCCCGGCGGGTCTTCCGCGCCGAGCCCGGGCTGGTGGACGTCGTGTTCACCGTTCGCGAGTCCGGGCAGTACAGCGTGGGCGACATCCGCATTCGCGGGAACGACATCACCCGCGAGAACGTGATCCGGCGGAACCTGACCTTCTTCCCGCATCAGCGGCTGGACAGCACCGCGCTGGACCATTCCCGGGCGCGCCTGGCGGATACGCAACTGTTCGAGGACGTGGAGATTCGCACCGTCGGCGACATGCCCGAAACGCGGGACGTCGTCGTCGAGGTCGCCGAGGGCCGCACCGCGCACTTCATGATCGGCGGGGCCGTCAGCAGCGACCAGGGTCTGATCGGAACCATCTCGCTGGTCGAGCGGAACTTCGACCTGTTCCACGGGCCGCGATCCTTCACCGAGATGTTCAAGCCCGAGGCGTGGAAGGGCGGCGGGCAGACCCTGCGCATCAGCGCCGAACCGGGCACCGAGCTGATGCGGTTCCACGTGGAGTGGCGCGAGCCGATGCTGTTCGACCGCCCGTATTCGCTTGGCGCCAAGGCGTACCTGTTCGACCGGGTGCGAGAGAACTACGACGAGCGGCGCTTCGGGGGGGAGGTCTCGCTGGGGCACATGTTCGCCAACCGATGGTACGGGGAGATCACGCCGCGCATCGAGGGCGTGAGCATCGACGACATCGACGGTGACGCCCCGCCCGAGGTCGTCGCCCTCGAGGGGCAGCATACCCTGTTCGCCGTCCGCGGCGCGCTGGTCCGCGATCGCACGGACAGCCGGCTGCACCCGACCAGGGGCGGGCGGCTGAACCTGGCGTACGAGCAGGTGATGGGGGACTGGAGCTACGGCCGGCTCGAGGCGGGCTACCGTCATTACGTGACGGTGTACGTCGACGCCCTGGACCGCAAGCACGTGGTCAAGGGGCGAATCTCCAGCGGGTACCTCGTGGACGACGCGCCGGTGTTCGACCGGTACTTCGGGGGGGGCAGCGCGTGGATGCGCGGCTTCGAGTATCGTGGGATCAGCCCGCGCAGCGTCGGGGACGAGCCCATCGGCGGCGACTTCCGCCTGTTCGCCGGGTGCGAGTACGAGTTTCCCCTGCTGGCCGAGCAGCTTCGCGGGGTGGTGTTCCTGGATACCGGAACCGTCGAGGAGGACGTCACGATCAGCACGTACCGCGCCTCGATCGGGGCCGGGCTGCGCTGGACCGTGCCGGGCATGGGCCCGATCCCCATCAAGCTGGACTTCGGCATCCCGATCTCCAAGGACTCGAGCGACGACACGCAGGTGTTTAACTTCAGCATTGGATGGTGGTTCTGAGATGACGACGATGAAATGGACGCGGGTGTGCCTGCTGGGGCTGACGGCCTGCGGGCTGGGCGCGGCGCTGGTCGCAACGGCGGTGGGGCAGGACGCCGCGGCGCCTTCCGGGCTGCCGGTGAGGGTGTGCGACCTCAACGAGGTGTACGCCAACTACGACCGGGCCGCCGACCTGAACGCCGAGCTCACCCGGCGACAGGACGAGGTCCGGACCGAGGCGCGCCGCCGCGCCGAGGCCGAAAGCAAGCTCGCCAAGGAGCTGGACCAGTGGAAGCGCGGCAGCGAGGCCTTCGAGAAGCGCTACGCCAAGCTGGAGCAGATGCGCGCCGAGAACAACGCCTGGCAGCAGCTCGCCAAGCAGCGTCTCCAGCGGTGGCACCTGCAGCGGACCAAGGAGATGTACCGCGAGATCATCGACGCGGTCGGCGAGGTCGCCCGCCAGCGCGGGCTGTCGCTGGTGCTGCACGTGGACCGGGCGCCGCTCCAGGGCAGCGAGCTGGGTCAGGTGCTCGATCAGATGTCCCGTCGGACCGTCCTCTACGGCGCCGACGAGATCGACCTGACCGACACCGTGCTCGAGCAGGTCAACGTCACGTACCAGAACCGGCAGCGGTAACCGGCCGGGTGAAGCGGGCGCCCGCAGGTCCCCCGCCCCGGCGGGAGATGGATACGCCGGCGGCGTTTCGCGTACGGAGGTCAATCCGACCTATGAGCGAGCGGTTCACAGTCCGGCAGGTCGCCGAGTGGGTCGGCGGGCGCGTCGAGGGCGATGGGGACGCGGCGCTGCGCGGCGTGGCGGGCGTCGACGACGCCGGCCCTGACGAGTTGACGTTCGCCGCGGACGCGAAGCGCGCGGCCGCGCTGGCGCAATCCGGCGCGGCCGCGGCGATCGTGGGCCCCGCTGCGGAAACCGCGCCGATGCCGCTGATTCGCGTCGACGACGTGCAGGCCGCCGTTGCCGAGGTGCTCGCCCGTCTGTCGCCGGACGAGGCGCTTCCGCCGCCGGGCGTGCATCCGTCTGCCGTCGTCGCCGACGACGCGGAAGTGGCCGGCGACGCGGCGGTCGGGCCCGGAGCGATCGTCGGCGCGGGCGCCAAGCTGGACAGCGGCGTGGTGCTGATGGCGCGGGCGGTGGTTGGCGCCCGGGCCGTGATCGGCGCCGGGACCCGCCTCTACGAGGGCGCCGTCGTCCGCGCCGACTGTGTCGTGGGGCGTGGGGTGCGTCTCGGTCCCAACAGCGTCGTCGGGTCCGACGGGTTCGGATACTATACCGCCGACGGCGTGCATCGGCGCGTCCCCCACGCAGGCAACGTGGTCATCGAAGACGACGTCGAGGTCGGCGCGTGCGCCTGCATCGACCGGGCGAAGTTCGGCGCCACCCGCATCGGGGCGGGCACGAAGATCGACAACCTGGTGCAGGTCGCCCACAACGTGCGCATCGGGCGGGGCTGCCTGCTGGCCGGTCAGACCGGCATCGCCGGAAGCGCCCGCCTGGGCGAATACGTGATCACGGGCGGACACGTCGGCGTGCGGGACAACGTCGCCCTCGGCGACCAGGTGCGCGTGGCGGCGTTCGCCGCCGTGGCGGGCGACATCCCGGACGGTCACGTCGTCGGGGGCATCCCGGCGCGCCAGGCCCGCGATCAGAGACGGATCATCGCCGCCTTGGGCAAGCTGCCCGACCTTCTCAAGCGCGTCCGCGACCTCGAAGCCAAGCTCAATGCCCGCGAATCCTCAGAAAACGGTTAGCCGCCCCGTCGTCGTCGAGGGACGGGGGCTGTTCGGAGGCCGGCCGTGCCGCCTGCGCATCGTCCCCGCGCCCGAGGACGCCGGGCTGGCGTTCGCGCGGACCGACCTGGACGGCGCGCCGCGCGTCCCGTGCGACGCCGGGCACCTGGCGCGGAGCGAGACCCGCCGGACCGCCCTTTCCGCCGGTGTCGCGAGCGTCGCGACCGTCGAGCACGTCCTCTCGGCGGTGTGGGGATCGGGCATCGATAACGCGGTCATCGAGATGGACGCCCCCGAGCCGCCCGGCGACGACGGCTCGGCACGCGCATTCGCCCGGGCGATCGCCGAGGCGGGGCTGGAGGACCAGTCGGCCGAGCGGGTCGTCTACACCATCGAGGACCCGGTCACGGTCTCGCAGGGCGCCGCGACGCTGTCGGCACTTGCGGGCGGCGACGGCGAGCTGGACATCCTCTACGACCTGGACTACGCGGACACCCCGAGCATCGGGCGGCAGGTGCGGGCGTTTCGCCTGGGACGGGACGACTACGCCGCCGAGATCGCCCCGGCGCGGACGTTCCTTCTGGCCGACGAGGCGCGGTTGTTCCGCTCGCAGGGCTACGGCGCGCACCTGGATGCGACGCAACTGCTGGTGATGGACGACGACGGCGCGGTGGACAACGAGCTGCGTTTCGCCGACGAGCACGTGCGCCACAAGATATGCGACCTGATCGGCGACCTGGCCCTGCTGGGTCAACGGCTGGCAGGTCGCATCCTCGCCAGTCGCAGCGGGCACCGCATGAACCACCAGCTCGTCCGCCGTCTGCGCGAGTCGGACGCCGGCGAGAGCCCGCAGGCGAAGCCCGAGCCCGTGCTCGACATCCGCGGCGTGATGCGCCTGCTGCCGCACCGGTACCCGTTCCTCATGGTCGATCGGATCGTCGAGACCGAGGGTGACGAGCGGGCGGTGGGCATCAAGAACGTCACGATCAACGAGCCGTATTTCCAGGGGCATTACCCCGCCCAGCCGATCATGCCCGGGGTGATGATCCTCGAGGCCCTGGCGCAGATGTCGGGCATCCTGCTGAGCCGGCGCCTGGAGCACGCGGGAAAGGTCGCCGTACTGCTGAGCATGGACCGCGTCAAGATGCGCCGCCCCGTGCACCCGGGCGACCGGATGTACCTGGAGGCCGAAGCGATACGCGTCCGCTCCCGGACCGGGCACTGTGCCTGCCGCGCGCGCGTCGAGGGCGAGGTGGTCGCCGAGGCGGAAATCAAGTTCATGCTGGTCGACGCCGAGCCGGCCTGAA